>JAOZQC010000118.1:0-5924 GCA_029932425.1 Planctomycetota bacterium
TGTCGAAGAACTCGACGACCTGCTGCGCCGGCTCGAGGATCGGGGCGAGCTGGAGGTCGTCGAGCGCGACGGCGGGACGGTGCACCTCCGTTTCGAGGGGATCGACGTGTCGGTGTTCGTGCTTGAGGATCTGCTGCCCTACGTCGAGGACCGCCGATTGACGGCGACCGGCATCCTGGCCACGAAGCTGCATGCGATTCTCGACCGGGGGGTCCGGCGCGACTTCTTCGATCTCTACGTGATCCTCGAGCGGCACTCCCTGGGGATCGCCGAGTGCCTGGCCGCGATGCGCCGGGTGTTCCGGCAGGAGGTGAACGAACCGTTGCTCCTCCGGGCGCTCACCTGGTTCGAGGACGCCGAGCGAGAGGCCCCCTTGCCCGGCGAGGGCCCCCGCGACTGGCCCGCCGTCAAGGACTTCTTCCTATCCATGGTGGGGAGGCTCCTCGTCCCGCCCAGGCGGGAGCTGGACATCCAGCAGCGCGTCATCGACGTCCGCACCTGAGCCATGGAAGGGGGGTTCCTCGACTGCGGGCCGGCATCACGCGGTTCGCCTGCCTTGGTATCGACCGCAACCCTCCCGGGAGAGCGTGGTTCGGATCCGGGCCGCGCGAAGGGGAGGACAAGCGGCGCCGTGGCATCCAGGCGGCATCCAGGGGAGCGGATTGATGGGATGGGAAGCAAGGCTCCCGCCCGAGAGGGTACGACGACCTGGGCGATCATCCCAGAGTGAGGAGCAGCCGATCCCGCGACGATAGCTTCCGCAGCCCCCCGGCCCGTCCCATCCTTCGCTGCTCCCGTACGCCGGAGCGGCTGGGCTGGCGGCTCGGGATGGGGCCTCTCTCCCGCCGGACACCGGCGGCGTCAGCGGACGCCTCAGCGGGGTTTGACCTTGGGGTTCGTCCAGCCCCGGGGGTGGTTGCGGTCGGTGGGGAGGCGCTTCATGATCGCCCGGACGTCCTGGATGATCGTCACGGGGGGGCCGTCGGGCATGCCCCCGCCGTTGGGATCGGCCACCGTGATTCCCGGCCCCCGGTAGAGGACGGGGCTCTTCCCGGCGCCGCTTCCCCCGCCGCCTCCGGCGAGGGGATTCGCCGCCCGGTCCCGGGTTCCGGAGCCGCCGGAGAGGATCAGGGAGACGAGCACCAGGCCCCCGATGAGGATGCCCGCCATGAGGATCCAGAAGAGGGGGTTCGCCTCGTCGCCGGTGTCGATGGTGCGGGAGTGCATGGTGTCGCCTTCTCCATCGGCCGATCGAGCGGGCGCGGTGAAGCGGATTCCGCGCCCGGTTTCCCCCTCGAATCCGCCCCATTTTTCGGTGGCCGCCGTCC
Organism: Planctomycetota bacterium; assembly: GCA_029932425.1. Taxonomy (GTDB): domain Bacteria; phylum Planctomycetota; class JAJSAM01; order JAJSAM01; family JAJSAM01; genus JAOZQC01. The sequence continues at coordinate 1,329 of JAOZQC010000118.1, forward strand.
CGCATCTGTTAGCCTCCCGCCTGTGGGTTGCGACCCGCCCTGATCGCGACGACAGCACTGTGCCGGTCTGATCCTCCGGGGGAGATCCGACCGGCACATTGAGTTCGGGAGGTCCCCACGTGGGCGCCGACATCTACGACGAGGCCGCCTACCGCCGTTTCGCGGGGGAGCTGAAGGAGGCGCTGAAGAGCCCCACCATCCGCCGCACGGGGCTCTCCGCCCTCCGGGGACCCGCCATCGCCACGGGCACGCGCACGAAGTTCGGGTCGTACGGGTGGCGATCCGCGGTCTCCAGCCGCATCGGCCCGAAGACCGTGTACCTGGGGAGCCCCGCCGTCCGCCTCCCGAAGCCCACCGCTCTCCAGGAGAGCATCGTGGCCGGCGCCCCGGAGGAGCTGGAGAAGGTCCTCTACCTGCTCCGGCACCTGCCGTTCGTCCACCTCCGGCGCCAGATGGGGGAGAACTCCGAGTACAACCCCGTCTGCAACCTCTACATGTCCGTGGCGGACCAGAAGAACCACCGCCTGGCCTACATGTGGGGGAACACCATGCGGAAGCCGGACCGGCGTCCGGGCCCCGAGTTCACGATGATCCACATCCCCGAGGAGCACCAGCTCCGGCAGCAGGTGCTGGCCCTCCCCGAGTTCGGCGTGAACATCGCCCTCGGCACCGACTACATGGGGGAGGACAAGAAGGGCTTCCTCCGGCAGGCGATGTGGCACGCGGACGAGCACGGAATGCTCGGGCTGCACGCCGGGACGAAGCTCGTCCGGGCCCGCGAGAAGGGCACCGGGCCCCTGCGCCGCTACGGGGTCTTCCTGTTCGGCTTGACCGCCACGGGCAAGTCCACCTGGTCCTGCCACCACCTGGGCCTGGACTACCGGAAGGGAGAGGTCACGGAGGTGGTCCAGGACGACATCGTGTTCCTCAAGCGGGACGGGTCCGCCCTCGGCAGCGAGAGCGGCTTCTTCGTGAAGACCGACGTGGACCCGAACCTGCAGGAGGCGATGTACCACGCCCTCGTCCACCGGAGCGCCCTCTTCGAGAACGTCATGATCGACGGGAACGGGACGCCCGACTTCCTGGACGAGCGCCTGTGCGGCAACGGCCGGGCGGTGATCCAGAAGCGGCGCCTCGTGGCGCGCCAGGGCCGCCGGCTCCGGCGGATCGACCACCGGGGCCTGAATCTCCCCTCCCTGGAGGAGCTGGACGGGATCGTCTTCGCCTTCATCACCCGGCGGAACACGATCATGCCCTTCGCCCAGGAGCTCACCCCCATGCAGGCGGTGCTCGCGTACCTGTGGGGAGAGTCCACCCACAGCTTCGCCACGCAACCCGCGAAGGCGGGGGAGTCCGTGAGAACGGTGGGCACCGACCCGTTCATCATCGGCTCGCGGGGCCGCAAGGTGAACCGGTTCCACGACATCGTCATGGACCTGGTGAGCCGCTACCCGGGCAAGGTCCGCTTCTTCCAGTACAACACCGGCGGGGTGGGGGAGATCATCGAGAAGAAGGAGCGGGACGGGCGGATCGAGAGAACCCTCGTGCGGAAGGTGACCCGCGTGCCCATCGACCTCATGGCCGCCATCCAGAGGGGTGATCTCCGCGGCACGAACGTCTACGAGGAGGGCCGTTTCGGGACGCGGGAGATCGTGAAGGTCGAGGGGTTCGACCTCTCGCCCTACCGTCCCGAGGTCCTCTACTCGAAGGAGCAGATCGACCGTTACGTGCGGGAGATCGTCGAGGGCCGGCGCGAGTTCACGGAGGAGATCGCCGCGGAGGGGCTCGATCCCGCGATCACCCGCGCGGCGGAGGAATCGTTCCGGGTGGCCCGTCCCGAAAGGGTCGCCGTGGTTCCCGATCCCGGGAAGCGATCGGAGAGCCCCGAGGCGGAGAGGCGCGCCCGGGGCGTCCGCGACTACTTCAAGGACTACGAGCCCGTGCGCCGCCCCCGGCGGCCCGCGGGCCATCGGTACCTCTGACGCAGGGGCCCACCGCGGGGCCGTGAACCACGGCCCGCGAGGTCCGGGAGGAAGACAGATGCCATTGGCGGCCGTTTCCGGGGCGGGGATCTTCTGGCTGGCGGTCCTCGCGCTTTTCGTCGCGTTCCTGCTGGTGCTCGCCCTCAACTACCGGAAGGTCGGGCCGAACGAGGTGCTCATCGTTTCCGGCGGCCGGCGCCGGACGGTGGTGGAGCCGGACGGCACGGAACGTACCGTGGGCTACAAGATGTGCATCGGGGGAGGCTCGGTCGTCCTGCCCTTCATCCAGACCGCCCAGGTGCTCTCGCTCGAGATCCACACCGTCCAGGTGAAGGCGGACGAGGCGTTGACCCGGGGCGGGGTGACCCTGAACGCGGTGGGCCTGGCCCAGGTGAAGGTGGGCTCCACCGAGCCGGAGATCCGCACTGCCGCGGAGCAGTTTCTCGGTCGCGGCACCGGGGCGGTGCACGACGTCTCGAACCAGATCCTGGAAGGTTTGCTCCGGGCCTCGCTGGGGCGCCTCACCGTGGAGGAGATCTACCAGAACCGCGACGAGGTGAACGCCCGCATGAAGGCGGAGGCGGCCCAGGAGTTCAAGAAGATGGGGCTCGACCTCGTCTCCTTCACCCTGATCGACATCTCCGATTCCCAGGGCTACCTCGAGGCCCTCGGGAAGCCGAAGATCGCGGCCGTGAAGCGGGACGCCGAGGTGGCGGAGGCGGAGACGGACCGGGACGCGGCGATCAAGACCGCACAGGCCCGCAAGTCCGGGGACGTGGCGAGGCTCAAGGCGGAGACGGAGGTGGCGGCCGCCAGCCGGGACTTCGAGCTGGCCCGGGCGGAGTTCGCGGCGGAGGTGAACCGCAAGAAGGCGGCCGCGGACATGGCCTACGAGCTGGAGCGGCAGAAGGGGAGCCAGCTCCTGAAGGCGGAGGAGCTGAAGGTCCGCATCGTCGAGCGGGAGAAGATGATCGAGCTGGAGGAGCTGGAGATCGCCCGCAAGGAGAAGGAGCTCAAGGCCACCGTGGAGAAGACGGCGGAGGCCCGCAAGCAGCAGGTGAAGGTCGAGGCCGAGGCCGAGGCCTACCGGGCCGAAGCGGAGGCCAAGGGGCGGGCGGCGGCGGCCCGGATGGAAGCGGAAGCGGAGGCGGAGGCGATCCGCCTGAAGGGCCGGGCGGAGGCGGAGTCCATGGCGGTGAAGGCGGAGGCCTACCAGGACTACAACGAGGCCGCCGTCTACCAGATGCTCGTCCAGATCCTCCCCGAGCTGGCCCGCGCCATCTCCGAGCCCCTGGCGAAGCTCGACAAGATCACCATCGTGGACACCGGCGGGGAGGGGGACGGGGTCTCGAAGATCACGGGCCAGGTGGCCAAGGTCCTCGCCCAGCTCCCCGAGGTGGTGGAGTCGCTCGGCGGGGTGGATCTCCGGCGCCTCGCGCAACGGATGGTGGAGCGGGCGGAGCGGCAGGCGACCGAACCGCAGGAGGACTAGAACGTGGACCCGATGCTCGCGGAGCGGATGAAGCGGATCGGGCTCTCGCCCACGCTGAAGATGTCCGCGAAGGCCCGGCAGATGGCCGACGAGGGGATCGACGTCATCGATCTCTCGGTGGGGGAGCCGGACTTCCCCACGCCTCGCCACATCCGCCAGGCCGCGGCCCGGGCCATGGAGGCCGGCTACACGAAGTACACGGCGACGCCCGGCCTGCCCGAGCTCCGGCAGGCCATCGCCGCCAAGCTCCGGCGCGACAACGGTCTGGACTACGACTGGGCGAGGGAGATCATCGTCTCCACCGGCGCCAAGAACAGCCTCTTCCATCTCCTGGTGGCCATCGTGAACAAGGGCGAGGAGGTCATCTTCCCCGCCCCCTACTGGGTCTCCTACCCGGAGATGGTGCGCCTGGCCAAGGGGGTGCCCGTCATCGTGCCCACCCGGGAGGAGGACGGCTTCCTGCTCACCCCGGAGGCCCTGGACCGGGCGATCAACGCGAACACCAAGGCCCTGATCCTCAACAACCCGTGCAACCCCACCGGCTCCTTCTACTCGAAGGACCGGCTGTACGAGGTCTGCCGGCTGGCCGCGGATGAAGGGCTCATCATCATCGCGGACGAGATCTACGAGAAGCTCCTGTACGACGGCCGCGAGTTCACGTGCGTCGCCTCCCTCTCCCCGAAGATCCGGGAGCGGACGGTGGTGATCAACGGCGTCTCCAAGGCGTATTCCATGACCGGCTGGCGGATCGGGTACGCGGCGGGCCCCGAGGAGGTCATCCGGGGCATGACCACCATCCAGAGCCACAGCACGAGCAACCCCTGCTCGGTGAGCCAGATGGCGGCCCTCGAGGCCCTGGAGGGACCGCAGGACGAGATCGAGAGGATGAAGGAGGAGTTCGTCCGCCGGCGCAACTACATGTACTCCCGGCTCATGACGATCCCCGGGATCTCCTGCCACAAGCCGGAGGGGGCCTTCTACCTCTTCCCCAACGTGGAGCACTACTACCCGATGGTCCACGAGGGCGCGGAGATCCGCAACTCCGCGGGCATGGCCTACCACATCCTGAAGCACGGCCACGTGGCCACCGTGGCGGGGTCCGCCGTCGGGGGGGGCCGCCAC
>JAOZQC010000118.1:5934-8407 GCA_029932425.1 Planctomycetota bacterium
CCACGAGCCTGGAGCGCATCGAGGAGGCGATGGACCGCATCGCGGACGCGGTTTCGAAGCTCACCCCGACCCGGAGGGCGAAGCGGAAGGCCCTCATGAACACGGTGACCCGGGTGAGGAAGGACGTGCCCCTCGACGCCCGCATCTCCCGCGAGCGGCGGGACGCCCTGGTGGCGGAGGCCGACGCGTTCCTGGCCGAGGACGTCTACTTCGAGTGGAACGCGAACATCTCCGGCCTGGTGGTGCAGCTCCGGACGAACAGCCCGCACCTCTCGGACTTCTTCATGGAGAACTGGTATCCCTCGCCGCTGGAGAGCGACCTCGAGCCCCACGGGATCCTCTACGCCGTGAACTGGATCCCGGGCCGGGAGGCGGGAGCGTTCTACAGCTCCGAGTCGCGGACCGGGTTCCTCTTCAAGTCGGCGTACTACGGGCAGCTCCGCTCGCTCGCCCTGGGCCTGGTCATGGACGTGGCGGAGCGGATCCACGACCTCCACGGGATCCGCGGCATGTGCGCGGACATCGACGGCCGGGGGGTGTTGCTCCTGGCGCCGCCGGGGACGGGGAAGTCGGGCCACATGGCCGAGCTCCTGAAGCGGGCCGACGCCCGGCTCGTCTCCCTCGACACCGTCTTCGTCCGGTACCAGGGGGGGGAGGCGCTGGCGGATACGCCGGAGCGCAAGTTCTACGTGCCGACGAACCTCGTGGGGGTCATGCCCGCCCTGGCGCCCCTTCTCGAGCGCTCGAAGTGCGAGAACGTGGTGACCACGGAGGAGGAGCACCGGGAGTCGGAGTGTCCGGACGGGGACGCCTGCCCCATGGAGCGCGGGGCGCCCTTCTGCTTCAAGGCGAGCCGGAAGAGCCGCGCCATGCTCGACCCGTACTGGATCGGGGGGACCTCGAAGCATGTCCGCCGCACGAGCATCCGGCACGTGATCCTCCTGCGCAAGGACCCCATCGCGCGGCCGGTGGAGAAGCTGGACCCCGAGACGGCTCTCCGGCACCTCGAGGAGGCCCGGGACGGCTCCGGGCGGGAGCTCCCCTTCCTGAACCCCCACCTCCTCTCCCTGGACATGGAGAGGGTGGAGGTCCAGAGGCGCTTCTTCCGCAAGCTCTTCGACATCGCTCCCGTCCACGCCCTGAACACGGCGCGGCTCACCAGCAAGGAAGCCCACCGGTCCACGCGCGAGATCCTCGGCCTTTGATCGCGGGATGACTTCCCCCGGGGGTTTCGGATTCGGGGATCGGGCGCGTATGCTCCGAAAAGGAGGTGCGGGACCGGGCCGTGAACGGACTTCCGGGAGGTGAAACGGTGGGGCCGTACTCCAGGCTTGCCGGGCTCTTGGCGCTGGCCGGGATCCTCTCCGGGCTCGCGACGGCCGCGGAGGAGGAGCCCCCCGAGAGGACCGGGGTCCGGGTCTCGGCCGCGGTGGAGGCGGGGCTCTACGGGGAGACGGGTCACCTCGACATCCGGCTGACCTTCCGGGCGGAGCACCCGCTCCCGGAGCGCTACCGGGTGATCCTGCACCTCGCGGATCCCGAGGACGGATCGCCCCGGGTCTCCGCGGACCACGTTCCCCCCGTTCCCACCACGGACTGGCGTCCCGGCGAGCCCGTGACCTACACCGTCTCCGCGGTGGTGCCGGTGGGGAGGGACGGCTCCCGGCCCGCGGTGCTGGTCCTCGTGGGGCTCGCCGATCCCACCCGGGAGAACGGCTACTCCGGGCGCCTCGAGATGGAAGGGGAGGACCCCTTCGCGGACCGCCGCTACCTGGCGGCCCGGGTCCCCGCCGGCACCTCGAGGGCCACCGCGGCGGATCTCCGGCGGATCGCGGCGGAGCGCGCGGCCCGGGGCCGGTCCGGCGAGGCCTTCCTGCTCCTCGGGGAGGCCCTCTCCCGGGCCGGGACCCTCGCGGAGAAGCTGGCCGTCACCGGGGACCTGCTTCGCCTGGACCCCCCGCCCGGCCCCCCGATCACGGGGCCCGAGCAGGTCTTCGTGGACCGGCTCGTCGCCGCCGAGAAGCTCCGCTGGCTCGGGGACCGGGCCAGCGCCCTCCTCCGGAGGAAGGAGCTGAAGCTGGCGCTCCGCGTCATGGAGAAGATCGGCGGGGTGGCGGAGGAGGAGCGGAACACCAAGGTGGTGGGCGAGCCCAATGCCGCGGATCGCGCGAAGAAGGACGTGATCGACGTGAAGTCCCGGCTGCTCCGCGATCTCACGAACGAGGACCGGAAGCGGGCCCGGGAGCTGCAGGAGAAGGCCGGGGACGACGCGAAGAAGCTGCTCAAGGCCGCGAAGGGCGAGATCCGGAGGAGGCGCCTCCGCATCGCCCGGCGGCTTCTCCTGGAGATCCGCCTGGACCCGAAGGCGTCGCGGAAGCTGAAGAACGAGGCCGGGGAACTCCTCGAGCGGATCGAGCGGCGGATCTGCTACGAGCTCACGAAGGAGGAGGAGAAGAGGCTCGCAAAGGAGACC
>JAOZQC010000119.1 GCA_029932425.1 Planctomycetota bacterium
GGGCCCGCCGCCGTTCTCGACGACCGGCCGCCTCTCCTTCCCGGCACCGACTCCATCCCTCTCTCTGTCCTCGACACGGTCATCCCCGCCTCTTCTTCTTCCGCCGGCGGACGATCATCTTGTTCGAGTTCTTCCGGGGCGAACGGGTCTTGCCTCCCTTGGCGAGCTTGCCCGTGGGGGAGCACGGCGGCCGGCCGGCCCCCGCCCGGCCCTCTCCCCCTCCCAGGGGGTGGGCGCAGGGGCTCATGGCGGAGCCCCGGACCTTCGGCCTCCGGCCCTTCCAGCGGTTCCTCCCCGCCTTCCCGATGCGGACCAGCGAGTGCTCCTCGTTCCCTACCTGGCCCACCGTGGCCCGGCAGCGGATGTGCACCTTCCGGAGTTCCCCCGAGGGAAGGGTGATGAGGGCGTGCTTCCCCTCCTTGGCCATGAGCTGGGCCATTCCCCCCGCGGATCGGACGAGCTGCCCGCCCCGCCCCGGGATCAACTCGATGTTGTGCACCGGAAGCCCCGTGGGGATGGACGCCAGGGGCATGGCGTTCCCCGGCTTCGGCTCCACCTTCTCCCCGGAGACGACCTCCTGCCCCACCCTCAGGCCGTGGGGGGCCAGGATGTAGCGCCGTTCCCCGTCCGCGTAGGTGAGGAGCGCGATCCGGCAGCTCCGGTTCGGGTCGTACTCCACGGAGCTCACCCGGGCGGGGACCCCGTCCTTGTCCCGCCGGAAGTCGATGACGCGGTACCGGCGCTTGTGTCCGCCTCCCCGGCGCCGGGCCGTGACCCGGCCGAGGTTGTTCCGCCCCCCCGTCTTCCGCACCGGCTGAAGCAGCGACTTCTCCGGCTTCGTACGGGTGATCTCCGCGAAGTCGGAGACGCTCATCTTCCTCCGGCCGGGCGACGTGGGATTGTACTTCCGGATACCCATGGCATTCCCTCTAGAACAGCTCGATCGAGTCCCCTTCCCGGAGCTTCACGTAGGCCTTCTTCCAGTCCGGGGTCTTTCCCACCTGGCGCCCCCGGCGACGCCGCTTCCCCTTGCGGCGGGCGGTGCGCACCGCCACCACCCGGACGTTGAAGATCTTCTCCACCGCGGAGCGGATCTGGATCTTGTTCGCCCGGGGATCCACCGCGAACGGGTACGTGTTCTGCGTCTCCACCAGGTGCATCCCCTGCTCCGTGATGAGCGGGCGCTTGATGATCTCGTAGGCGTCAATCCTCGCCAGGGCCGCTCCCCTCCGCCGCATCCGCCGCCGCCCCTTCCGGGCGGAGCCGCTCCGCCAGCTCCGAGAACCCCTCCACCGTGAGGACCAGCCGCTCGTGCCGCACCACCTCGTAGGCGTTCAGGTTCCCCGCGGAGCACACGCGCGTCCGGGCCAGGTTCCGGGCCGACTTCCGGAGGACCTCCGCCCCCTCCGGCAGCACCACCAGCGCGCTCCCGTCCACCCCGAGCGCCTCGAAGGCCCGGGCGAAGGCCTTCGTGCGGGGAGCCTCGAGCTTCGCGCCGGCGAGCAGGGCCACCTCCCCGTCCCGGAGCTTCCCGAGCACCGCGGACCGGAGCGCCTGCCGGCGGGCCTTCTTCGGCAGGTGGTAGCTGTAGTCCCGCGGCTTGGGGCCGAACACGATCCCCCCGCCCCGCCAGATGGGCGAGAGACGCGTGCCCGCCCGGGCGCGTCCCGTGCCCTTCTGGCGGTAGGGCTTGCGGTTCGCCCCCTTCACCTCGGACCTCGTCCGGGTGGAATGGGTCCCCACCCGCCGGTTCGCGAGGTACATGACCACGGCGTCCCGGACCAGGCGCATGCGGACCCGGTCCCCGAAGACGGTCTCGTCCACGCTCTCCCGACCCACCTCGTCCGTGTCGAACCGGTAGACTGGCACCTCGATCATCACCGTGATCCTCGGTCCGGACCGGCCCGCCGGCCCGCCGGCGGGGTCTTGGCCCTCTGCACCCAGACGATGCCCCCGGCCGGCCCCGGAACCCCTCCTCTCACGAGCAGGCGGTTCCGCTCCGGATCCACCTCCACCACGGTGAGGTTCTTCACCGTGGTCCGGCGGGCCCCGAACTGGCCCGGCATCTTCTTTCCCTTGAACACGCGCCCCGGGAACGTGTGCATCCCCGTGGAACCCGGCTCCCGGATGTTCTTCGACCCGTGGCTCTCCGGCCCGCGGCCGAACCCGTGCCGCTTCACCGTCCCCGAGAACCCCCGCCCCTTCGAGATCCCCACCACGTCCACCACGTCGCCCGGGGCGAAGACCTGGTCCACCTTGACCACGTCCCCGGGGTTCACCTCCTCGTCCTCGTCGAGGAGGCTCTCCTTGAGGACCCGCAGGGCGCCAACGCCCGCCTTCCGGAGATGGCCCCGCTGCGGCTTCTTCACGCGGTGCTCCTTCTGGGGGCCGAAGCCGAGCTGGACGGCGCGGTAGCCGTCCCGCTCCTCCGTCTTCACCTGCACCACGTGGCAGGGTCCCACCTCGAGCACGGTGACCCCCGTGACGTCTCCGGTCTCGCCGAAGACCTGCGTCATGCCGAGTTTTCGTCCGATCAAGAGCTTCACGAGGAGCTCCCCGCTCTCATGCGGCCGTGAGACAGCCCGACTCCGGAAGGCGGCCGCCGCTGACGGCGAACCGGATCTGGTCATCCCCCCGAGGGAGGCGGAAGGAGGTTCGACGGGTCCCGGTCAGGCCTTGATCCGGATGTCCACACCCGCCGGCATGTCCAGCCTCGACAGGGCGTCCACCGTCTTCGAGGTCGGTTCCTCGATGTAGATGAGACGCTTGTGGGTTCGGATCTCGAACTGTTCCCGCGACTTCTTGTCGATGTGAGGCGACCTGAGAACCGTGTAGCGCTCGATCCGCGTCGGCAGAGGCACGGGACCCGCCACCTTGGCCCCCGTGCGCTTGGCAGTTTCCACGATCTCCATCGCGGACTTATCGAGCGCTTCGTGGTCGTAAGCCTCCATCCGTATCCGGATCTTGTCGTTCAGCATACGGTTGCGTCTTCACGGAGAGGGAACCTCTCCAACGCCTCTCACCTGGAAAAAGAGGAAGAATGCGTACCGAAAACGGCGGATTCAACCGTTCCGGAGGCCCCAAGTCAAAGAAAGATTTCGGGAATTCCCCCGGGCGTCCCCGGCATCCCGGCTACCAGGCGAACTTCTCGGCCACGTCCGGGGGAACCGGCGCGTAGGAGTGCGGCTCCATGCTGTAGGTGGCCCGGCCCTGGCTCGCCGAGCGCAGGGCGGAGGAGTACCCGAACATGCGGGCCAGGGGCGCGTGGGCCCGGATCAGGCGGATCCCCCCCCCGCGTCTCCACCGCCTGGATCTCCGCCCTCCGGACGTTCAGATCCGCGATGACGTCCCCGAGGTACGCCTCCGGCGTCTGGATCTCCACCTGCATCACGGGCTCCAGGAGCACGGCCCCCGCCTTCTCGAAGGCCTCCCGGAGGGCGGCGTTCGCGGCCGCCTCGAAGGCGGCCTCCGTGGACTCCCTCTCGTCCGCCCCGGCGTCCACCAGGGCCACCCCGAGCTGCACCACCGGGTAGCCGTACCCCACGCCGCCTTCCGCCGCGGATCGGATCCCGCTTTCCACCGGGCCCAGGAAGCGGCGCGGGAGGACCTCCTTCCCCACCTCGCTCGAGAAGACCAGGCGGCGCTCCCCGGGCGCGGGTCGGACCCGCAGCACCACCCGGGCATACTGCCTCCTCTCTCCCGTGACCCGGTCGAAGACCCCCTCGGCGACCACCTCTTCCCGGATGGTCTGCCGGTAGGCCACCCGCGGCTTTCCCACGTTGGCGTCGACCCGGTAGACGCGGAGGAGCTCGTGCTCCAGCACCTCGAGGTGGAGCTCCCCCATGCCGGAGATGAGGATCTGCCCCGTGTCCTCGTCCAGGTGGGACTCGAAGGTGGGGTCGTCCCGGGCCATCTTCGCCAGCGCCTCGAGCAGCCGATCCCGATCCGCCGTGGTCTTCGGCTCGATGGCCATCGAGATCACGGTGTCGGGGAACTCCATCTGCTCCAGCACGATCGGGCGATGCCGGGGACAGAGCGTGTCCCCCGTGGCGGTCCACCTGAGCCCGATCACCGCCACGATCTCCCCCGCCTGGGCCTTCGGCATCTGGACGCGGTCGTTGGCGTGCATGAGCAGGATCCGGTTCACCCGCTCCGCCCGCTCCACCCGCGGGTTCCAGACCTGGACGCCCTGCTTCAGGGTCCCGGAGTACACGCGGACCCACGTGAGGTCCCCGTGCGGATCGCTCACGGTCTTGAAGGCGAGGGCGCAGAGGGGCGCCGAGGGATCGGGGGCCCGCTCCTCGGGATCGCCCGACTTCGGGTTCCGGCCGGCCACCGGCCCGATGTCCAGGGGGGAGGGCAGGTAGCGGATCACCCCGTCCAGGACGGGCTGGATCCCCTTGTTCCGGAGCGCGGCGCCGAAGAGGACGGGAGTGAGGGCCCGGGAGAGGGTGCCCTTCCTCAGACCCCGGCGGATCTCCTCCGGCCCCAGCTCCTCCCCCTGGAGATAGCGGTCCGTGAGCTCCTCGTCCTGCTCCGCGGCCCGCTCCACGAGAAGCGCCCGGGCCGCCTCCACCCGCTCCCGGATCTCGGGAGGGATCTCCTCCCTCACCACCTCCTTGCCGAGGGATTCCTCCGTGAACCGCAACGCCACCCGGTCCACGAGATCCACCACCCCGGAGAACGCCCCCTCCGCCCCGATCGGCACCTGGATCGGAACGGCCCCCGGGGTCAGGCGCTCGCGGATCATCTCCAGCACCCGCTCCGGATCGGCCCCCGTCCGGTCCAGCTTGTTCACGAAGATCAGCCGGGGCACGCCGTAGCGGTCCGCCTGGTGCCACACCGTCTCCGACTGGGCCTCCACCCCCGCCACTCCGTCGAACACCACCACCGCCCCGTCGAGAACGCGCAGGGACCGCTCCACCTCCGCCGTGAAGTCCACGTGTCCGGGGGTGTCGATCAGGGTCAGGCGGTGGTTCTCCCAGAGGAAGGTGGTGGCCGCCGAGGTGATGGTGATCCCCCTCGCCTGCTCCTCCTCCAGGTAGTCCATGTGGGCGGTGCCGTGGTGCACCTCCCCCATCTTGTATTCCTTGCCCGCGTAGTAGAGGAACCGTTCGGTGACCGTGGTCTTGCCGGCATCGATGTGGGCGATGATGCCGATGTTCCGCAAGCGATCGAGCGACATGCATCCTCCGGCGGGACCCCGGAGGGAAGGGCGGGGGAAGGCGAGGTCCGCGGAGCCCGGGCGAGCCCGGGGCGAGCGCCGTGCGCTCCCCCCGCACCCTCCTCAGCCGGGCTCCTCCCGCTCCATGGGAACCTCTCTCGGGGCGCGCCGCCGGAGGGCGGCCCGCCCGGTCTCGCTACCAGGCGAAGTGCGCGAAGGCCTTGTTCGCCTCCGCCATCCGATGCGTATCGTCCCGCTTCTTGATGGACTCGCCCTCGCCCCGGTACGCGGCCATGAGCTCGTCGGCGAGCTTCCGGTACATGGGGCGGCCCTTCCGCGCGCGCGACACCGCCAGGATCCACCGGATCGCCAGCGAGAGCTGCCGCTTCCGGTTCACCTCCTTGGGGACCTGGTAGGTGGCGCCGCCCACCCGCTTCGAGCGGACCTCCACGCGCGGCTTCACGTTCTCCACGGCCTGGCGGAAGACCTCCACCGGCTCCTTGTCGCGGATCCGTTCCCGGATCACGTCCAGGGCCTGGTAGAAGATCCGCTGGGCCGTCGTCTTCTTCCCGCCGTGCATCAGGCAGTTGATGAACTTCGAGACCAGCATGTCGCCGCACAGGGGGTCCGGCTTCAGAAGGTGCTCGGTGGAGTTGAACTTCCTCGGCATGATCCCGTGAGCTCCGCTACTTGGGCCTCTTGGTTCCGTACTTGGAACGACCGCGCCGGCGGTCGTCCACCCCCATCGTGTCCAGGGTTCCCCGGATCACGTGGTACCTGACGCCCGGGAGGTCGCGCACCCGGCCCCCGCGGACGAGAACGATGGAGTGTTCCTGGAGGTTGTGCCCCTCACCGGGGATGTAGGCCGTGATCTCCTTCCCGGACGAGAGGCGCACGCGGGCGATCTTGCGAAGGGCGGAGTTCGGCTTCTTGGGCGTCTGGGTCTTCACCTGGAGGCAGACGCCGCGCTTCTGCGGGCACCGCTCCAGGAGCGGAGCCTTCGGCTTCCGCTTCACCTTCCGGCGTCCCTTCCGGACGAGCTGGTTGATCGTCGGCATACCTTGCTTCCTCGAGTGCAAAGAAGCGAGCTTACCAGGGTCTGCCCGCCCGGGGGAAGTCTTTCCCCCGGGCGCCCGACCCGGCTCAGGCCGCTCCCGTACCTCCGTCCTCCTCACCTTCCCTCGTGATGAGCCCGGTGAGATCCAGCAGGGAGGAGTCCTCCGCCGGCATCCCCTCCGGCCCCAGGCCGGTGAGCTCCGAGAGATCGAAGTTCTTCTTCACCCGCGTGTGGTGGTACTGCTTGAAACCGGTCCCCACCGGCACCAGGTGTCCCAGGATCACGTTCTCCTTCAGGCCGAGCAGCTCGTCCCGCTTGCCCGCGAGCGCAGCCTCCGTCAACACCTTGGTCGTCTCCTGGAAGGAGGCCGCGGAGATGAAGGAGTCCGACTGGAGCGCGGCCTTGGTGATCCCGAGCAGCACCGTCTTCGCCCGGGCGGGCGTCCGGTTCTCCTCGATGAGCTTCTTGTTCACCGCCCGGAAGCGGAACTTGTCCACCACCAGGCCGGGCAGGAACTCGGAGTCCCCCGGGTCCTCCACGCGGACCTTCTGCAGCATCTGGGACAGGATGATCTCGATGTGCTTGTCGTCGATCGTCACACCCTGGGACCGGTAGACGTTCTGGATCTCGCGGAGGAGGTAGTCCTGCAGGGCCTCCTCGTCGAGGATCCGCAGGATGTCGTGGGGCACCAGGGGCCCCTCCGTGAGCGGCTCCCCCGCCTTCACGTAGTCCCCGCGCTTCACCCACAGGTGCTTGCCGTGAGGCACCAGGTGCTCCCGGGAGATCCCGGACTCGTTGTTCACGATGATGGTGCGCTTCCCCCGCCTCTTCTCCCCGATCTCCACCACGCCGTCGATCTCCGACATCACGGCGGGCTCCTTGGGCTTGCGCGCCTCGAAGAGCTCCGTGACCCGGGGCAGGCCGCCCACGATGTCCTGCGTCCCCGTGATCTCCCGGGGCGTTTTGGCGAGCAGGGTCCCCGCCCGGATCTCCACCCCGTCCTCCACCATGATGTGCGCCTTCTCGGGCACCGGGTAGAGGCCCAGGGGGTTGTCGTTCTCGTCCACCAGGATGAGCTGGGGGTGGAGGTCGCCCTTGTGCTCCATGACCACCATGCGGCGGATGCCGGTGGCCCGGTCGATCTCCTCCTTCACCGTCTTCCCCTCGACGATGTCGTCGAAGCGGACCCGCCCGTCGGTCTCCGCGAGGATGGGGATGTTGTTCGGGTCCCACTCGCAGAGAACCTGGTTCTTGCGGACGCTCGCGCCCTCCGCGACCTTCATCACGGAGCCCGCGGGCACCTCGTGGCGGTCCACCTCCCGGTCGCGCTTGTCCAGGATGAGCACGGCCCCCTTCCGGTTGAGGACCACGTCGTTGCCCTGGTCGTCGGTCACCACCTGGAGGTTGTGGTACTTGACCTTCCCGCCGTACTTGGCCCGGACGTCGTGCTCGCGCTGCCCGGCCACCGCGGTCCCGCCCCAGTGAAACGTCCGCATGGTGAGCTGGGTCCCCGGCTCGCCGATGGAGTGGGCGGCCACGATCCCCACCGCCATGCCGAGCTCCACCAGCTTCCCCGTGGAGAGGTCCATGCCGTAGCACTTGGCGCACACTCCGAGGGGCGATTCGCAGGTGAGCGGAGAACGCACCCGGATCTTCTCGTAGCCCAGGGCCTCCACCTTGCGGGCGATCTCGTCCGTGATCAGCTCGTTCTCCCGGACGATCACCTCGTCCGTGATCACGTCCACGATCGTGTCCCGCGCCACCCGGCCCCGGACCGCCTGGGCGAGGGTGACCTCCACCTTGTCGCCCCGGTACTTGATGCCCTTGGTGATCCCGTTCAGGGTCCCGCAGTCGTACTCGTTCACCACCACGTTCTGGGCCACGTCCGCCAGCTTCCGGGTCAGGTACCCGGAGTCCGCGGTCTTCAGCGCCGTGTCCGCGAGGCCCTTCCGCGCCCCGTGCGTGGAGGAGAAGTACTCGAGCACCTTCAGGCCTTCCCGGAAGTTGGCCTTGATCGGCGTCTCGATGATCTCCCCGGAGGGCTTGGCCATCAGGCCGCGCATTCCCGCCAGCTGCCGGATCTGCTCGATCGCCCCCCGCGCCCCCGAGTCGGCCATGCAGT
>JAOZQC010000120.1:0-4958 GCA_029932425.1 Planctomycetota bacterium
AGGGAGTTCGCCACGCCCGGCTTCCCGGCGCGGGCCTGGGACGTCACCCCCCCGAGAGCCCTCTCCAGGATCCCGCGGCGGATGATGTAGGTCTTCTCCGCCTTCACCCCGTCGTCGTCGAAGGCGTAGGTGGCGAACTGGTCCGTGATGGTGGGATCGAAGGTGATGTTCAAGAGCTCGCTGCCGTAGCGGTAGGTGCCCAGCATGTCCAGGGTCACGAAGGTGGTGCCCGCGTAGTTGCGCTCGTCGCCGAGGATGCGGTCCAGCTCGAGCGGATGGCCGATGGACTCGTGGACCTGGAGGTACATCTGGTCCGCGTCGAGCAGCACGTCCATGGTGCCCGTGGGGCAGTTGGGCGCGGCGAGGAGCTGCAGCACCTCCTCCGCGATCACCGGGGCCTGCTCCCGGAACCGGACGTGATCCAGCGCCTCGAGCCCCCCCTGGCGGCCGAGATCGAATCCCCCGAAGCTCCGCTTCACCGTCTCGCTGCCCTCGTTGGCGGTCACGGAAAGCCCCGGCACCAGGAGCTCGAAGTGCTGCCGCACCCGGCCTCCGTCCGCCGTGAGGTACAGGTGGTCCTCCTCCGTGAACCAGAGGAGCGAGTCCCAGTCCACGATGCGATCGTCGATCTTGAGCCTCGCGCACTCCCGGCGGGCGATGTCGATCTTCTCGGCGAGGGGGACGGAGTCCCAGGGCGTCTCCACCGGGCTCGCGTACTCCCCCCGCGGCGCCCAGGCCGCCACCTTCCGGAAGTCGATGACGCTGGCCCGCGCGCTCTCCTCCGCCCAGCGGACCGCCCGGCCCGCGGCTTCCCTCAGGCCGCCGGTGCTGAGATCGCTCGTGGCCGCGTACCCCATGCCTCCGCCGTGCAGGACGGTGATCATGGCTCCCATGTCCAGCCCGGTGCCGAACGGCTGCAGCACGTCCTGCCGGACCTGGATGGCCTCCTGTCGCTGCCTGACCGCCCGCAGCGAGCAGAAGTCCGCGGCGGGCGCGATCTCCCGGAACCTCTCTTCGAGCTTCTCGAACATGGAGGGGACTCTCCTTCTGCGCATCGGCGCGCAAGCCCGACGAGCATAGCGCGGGGGCCCCCGCGCGCTAAAGGATCCCGGCGCGGCCATGCCCGCAGCCGAACTGCGACGGGCACGCCCGCACTGTCTGTCTTCGCCGGGGGAGGCGGATCCTCCCCCGCCGGTCGCGGTCCGCGGCCGACCCCCTCCTCGCCGCCCGGCGGAGGGTGCCTTCGGCGCCTGCTCCCGCCAGGCCCGCGAGCCGCGCCGAGATCCGGAAGGTCAGTGGACCATAAGCAGTACTACGACTTGCCCGGCCACGGTGACGAGGACGCTCGCCACCGCGTAGGCCGCGGCATAGGAGAGGGCGGGTTCGTTGCTTTCCGCGGCGCGGCGGATCGCCAGGAGGGCGGTGGAGGAGGTCATGCCCCCGCCCACGCTGCCCCAGGTCTCGGCGGGATTCAGGTGGAGGATCCGGCGCCCCACGAACACCGCCCCGAGCACGGGGAGCAGGACGACCAGGGCGGCGGCGGCCAGGGTGGGCCAGTAGAGGCCGTGGAGGCCGGTGTGGGAGCTCCCCCCCGCGGCCACCCCGGTCTCGGCCACGAAGAGGAGGATCCCCAGGTCCCGGACGAGCTGGCGGGCGGGGGCGGGGACGTTGGCGCTCAGGGGGCCGATCCTCCGGAACCGCCCGAGGAGGACCCCGGCGAGGAGCAGGCCGCCCGCCGTGCCCAGGGTGAAGGGGAAACCCAGGGCCGTGAGCCGCGCCCGGCCGAGCAGGATCCCGAGGAAGATCCCCCCCGCGTAGACGGCGATGTCGGTCTCGTTCGTGGGTCCCTCGAAGCGGCCCAGCTCCTCGGCCACCGCCCGGACTCCTCCCGGCGGGCCCGTGACCTCGAGCACGTCCCCCCGGAGGATCACCAGCTCCGCCGACGGCTCGACCGCCACGCCCGCGCGGTCCACGGCGGTGACGAGGCACCGGTGGCGCTGGGGGATCCGGAGCTCCGCCAGGGTCTTGCCCGCCGCGGCCCGATGGGTGACGGCGATCCGCCGCGGGGAGGAGAACCGCTTCCGGAGCTCCTCGTCGTAGATCTCCGGACCCACCAGGGCCTCGAACGCCCGGAGCTCGTCCAGGCGGCCCCGGGCCAGGACGTGATCCCCGAGTTCGAGCATCGTGCCCGCATGGGGGATGTGGACCTCGGTCCCCCGGTGGAGCCGGGTCACGTAGCACCCGGTGGCGTGGGTGAGGTCGAGCTCCCGGAGCGTGCGGCCGAGGACGCCTTCCCTCTCCACGCGGAAGGCGCGGGTGACCTCGGGGCCGGGCGGAAGGCGGTCCGGATCCTCGGGCCGGGCGTCGAACCGGAGGTCGCCCGCGAGCCGGTCCCCGAAGAAGCGGGGCAGGAACTGGACGAGGAGGATCACTCCCGCCAGCCCCACCGGGTAGGTGAGGGCGAAGCTCACCGCCAGGGCCGCCCGGTCCGAGCAGATCTCCGCCGCCGCCGCGTAGGTGGGGGCGCTGGTGAGCGCCCCGGAGAGGACCCCGGCGGTGATGGACCCTCCGAGGGAAAAGAGCCGTCCCGCCGCCACGGCGGCAAGGACGGCGAGCACGCTCACCGTCACTCCCACCAGGACGAAACGCCAGCCCGGTCCCCCCCGGAGGCTCGAGAAGAACTGTGGTCCGGCCTCGAACCCCACGGAGTAGATGAAGAGGGCGAAGCCGAAGCCGCCCACGGTGAGCAGGGGGCGCCCTTCCCCGTAGATCTCCCGGAAGCTCAGTCCCGCCGCGCCAGCGAGGAGGGCCACGAGGAGGGTGCCCCCCGCGGGCCCCAGGGAGAAGCCCCGGAAGGAGAAGCGCCCCAGGGTGAAGCCGAGCGCCACCACGAGCATGAGGCCCGCGAGAGGCACCCCGTTCAGCTCCCGGACGAGCTCGGCCATGACGGCCAGGGTATCCGATCCCCCCGTGAAGGAACCATATGGAGGCGGGAGCGTCTCGTAACCTTCGCCGCGCCCGGTCCGGACGCGCTCCGGGCTGGCGCGGGAACCCCCGATGCAGGACACTGAGCGGATGATCCGTCCCGCGGTCCTCTTTCCTCTGTTCGCCCTGCTTCTCTCCTGCGCCGGGGACACGGGCCTTGCCGACCGGCCCTCCCGCTGGGCGGAGCCCCTGGACCGCCCGGGGCTCACGAACCTCTACCGGGTCACGGAGGCGCTCTACCGCGGGGCCCAGCCCGGTCCCGAGGGCTTCGCGGAGCTCCACCGGATGGGGATCCGGACCGTGGTGAACCTACGTTCCTTCCACTCCGACCGGGACGACTTCGAGAAGGCCGGGCTTGCCCCCGGCGCGTTCCGCTACGTCCACATCCGCATGAAGACCTGGCACGCGGAGGACGAGGACGTCGCGCGATTCCTCCGCGTGGTCACGGACCCTGCGAACGCCCCCGTCTTCGTGCACTGCGAGCACGGCTCCGACCGCACGGGCGTCGCCGTGGCCGCTTACCGCATCGTGGTTCAGCGTTGGCCGAAGGAGGAGGCGATCCGCGAGATGACGGAGGGGGGCACCGGTTTCCACGGGGCCTGGGACAACCTCGTCGGCTACCTCCGGGACCTCGACGTCCCCCGGATCCGGCGGCGGGTGCGGGCCCGCTGAGGTTCGGGGGGAGAGGGGCGTCGAGGGGTGAAAAGTGAAAAAGCTGTGCCTGTCACCGATGTTTCACCGCTAAAAGTTTTGCCTCCCGGCGGCCGACAAAGTGCTAGTCATGGCGCCCCCGGAGCCGAAGCGCCCCGGCGAAGCCCTCCGGGAGAGGCCGCGGCAGAGAAGAGGAATGACCAGGCATCTCGTCATCGTGGAATCACCGACCAAGGCGCGCACCCTCGCGCGCTTCCTCGGCGAGGGGTACGTCGTGGAGTCGAGCGTGGGCCACGTGCGCGACCTGCCGGCCAACGCCCGCCAGATTCCGGCGAAGCACCGCGGCGAGCCCTGGGCCCGGCTCGGGGTGAACGTGGAGGAGGGATTCCGGCCGCTCTACGTGGTGCCTCCCGAGAAGAAGAAGACGGTGGCGAAGCTCCGGAAGTCGCTCCGGGAGGCCGACGAGCTGCTCCTCGCCACCGACGAGGACCGGGAGGGGGAGGCGATCAGCTGGCACCTCGTGGAGGTGCTGAAGCCCCGGATACCGGTCCGGCGGATGGTCTTCCACGAGATCACGAAACGGGCGATTCTCGAATCGCTCGAGACCACCCGGGAGATCGACCGCAACCTCGTGGGGGCGCAGGAGGCCCGGAGGATCATCGACCGGCTCTACGGGTACGAGGTCTCTCCCATCCTCTGGCGGAAGGTGGCGCCCCGCCTCTCCGCGGGACGGGTCCAGAGCGTGGCCATCCACATGATCGTGGAGCGGGAGCGGGCGCGGATGCGCTTCCGCGCCGCTTCGTTCTGGGACCTCCTGGGTACGTTCGAAACGGAGGCGGGCGAGACCTTCCAGGCGCGCCTGCAGTCGGTGGGGAAGAGGCGCATCGCGAGCGGCAAGGACTTCGATCCCGACACGGGGAAGGTCCGGCGGAGGAACGTGATCGTCCTCGACGAGGACGCCGCCCGGTCCCTGGCCCGGGACCTCGCGGGCGCCGACTTCGCGATCCTCTCCGCGGAGGAGAAGCCCTTCGTGCGCCGCCCGGCCCCCCCCTTCACCACCTCCACCCTCCAGCAGGAGGGAAACCGGAAGCTCCGTTTCAACGCCCGGCGCACCATGAAGGCCGCGCAGAAGCTCTACGAGACGGGATACATCACCTACATGCGGACGGACTCCGTGACCCTCTCCGCGGAGGCGATCCGTCTCACCCGGGAGGCCGTGGAGAAGACCTACGGCCCGGAGTACCTCCCGAAGAGCCCGCGGACCTACCGCTCGAAGGTGAAGAACGCGCAGGAGGCGCACGAGGCCATCCGTCCCGCGGGGT
>JAOZQC010000120.1:4968-8271 GCA_029932425.1 Planctomycetota bacterium
TCGACCCGGTGGCCGGGCCCATCCGGGGTGAAGCCGCGGGGCCCGTGATCCGCAGCGTGGCCGAGGTCCGGCGGAAGCTCGGGGGCGACGAGGCCCGCGTGTACGAGCTGATCTGGAAGCGGACCATGGCCTGCCAGATGCGCTCCGCCCGGGGCCGCCGGCTCACGGTGCTCGTGCGCGGCGGGGCCGGAGACCGCGAGGTCGTCTTCCTCGCGAAGGGAAACGTCATCGACTTCCCCGGCTTCCTCCGGGCCTACGTGGAGGGGACGGACCGCCCGAACGGGGCCGCCGGGCTCGGGGAGGTCGTGCTCCCTCCCGTCGAGGAGGGGGACCGGGTGACGGCCCGGAAGATCGAACCGGAGGAGCATCTCACCACCCCGCCCCCCCGGCTCACGGAGGCCACCCTGGTGAAGACCCTGGAGGAATCGGGGATCGGCCGCCCCAGCACCTACGCCACGATCATCGAGACCATCCAGCGCCGGGAGTACACGTTCAAGAAGGGGCAGGCCCTGGTCCCCACCTTCACCGCCTTCGCGGTGGTGGCCCTCATGGAGCAGCACCTGGCGGACCTCATCGACCGGGCCTTCACCGCCCGCATGGAGGATCGCCTGGACCAGATCGCCCGCGGGGAGGCGGAGGCGCTGCCCTACCTCCGGGAGTTCTACCACGGGGACGGCAGTCCCGGCCTCCGGCCCCTCCTGGACCGGGTGGTGGAGGACATCGACGCCCGGAAGGTCTGCACCATCCCCCTCCCCGGGACCGAGGCCGTGGTGCGCGTGGGGCGTTTCGGACCCTACCTCGAGCGGGGAGAGGCCCGGGCCCCGATCCCGGCGGGGACCTGCCCGGACGATCTCACCCCCCAGCGGGTGGAGGAGATGCTGGCGGAAGGGGAGCAGGCGGAACGGCCCCTGGGTCACCATCCGGAGACCGGGGAGCCGATCTACGTGAGACGGGGCCGCTTCGGTCCCTACGTGCAGCTCGGGGACCCGGAGCCCGCCGCGAAGGGGAAGCGCCGGAAGAAGCCCCGCACCGTCTCCCTGCTGCGCGGCATGACCCCGGAGACGCTCGACCGGGACACCGCCCTCCGGCTGCTCTCCCTCCCCCGGCTCCTCGGGAAGGACCCGGAAGGGCGGGAGGTCTGGGCCTGCCACGGCCGTTACGGGCCGTACGTGCGGCGCGAGAAGGAGAGCCGCAGCCTGGATCCCGAGGACGACCTCTTCACCATCGACCTGGATCGGGCGCTCGCGCTGCTACGCACGAAGAAGGGCCGCCGGGCCCGGCCCTCCCGGGCCCCCCTGAAGGTCTTCCCGAAGGTGGAAGCCCGGGGGGGCGCCGACGTGCGGATCCTGGCCGGGCGCTGGGGCCCCTACGTGACGGACGGCAAGGTGAACGCCACCCTTCCGAAGTCGGTGGCGGATCCCGCCGCGGTCACGCTGGAAGAGGCCCTGGACCTCCTCGAGAAGAAGCGCGCCCGGTAGGTACCATACGGAGGCGGGAAGGATCTGGAACCTTGGCTCTCACCCCTCCCCTCTCCCTCTTCCCGCCGCCCTTCTCCCTCTCCCCGGGTCTTCCCCTCCTTACGGTCAGGGCCCGGCCTGCCCGACGGCACCCGCCAGGTCCTGGGCCAGGGAGAGGTTGGGGACCGTACCCCCGAGACGCCGGGCCTTCACCGTGACCCGGGTCACGCCGCCCACGGGGAAGACCCGGACGGTCACCTTCGACCCGTCCACGGTGGCCTCGATCTCCCCGTCGGAGGGCCGGGTCCCCTCCACCGTTCCCCGCACCTCCAGCACGTCCACGGCGACCCCGAACACGGCGTCCCGGTCGGCCCGGAGGTCCACCCGGGCGGTGTCCTCCGACATGGCGTAGACCGCTCCCGCCCCGATCGCCGCCCCCGCCAGGAGGCAGCCGGGCAGACAGAGGACGAGGAAGGCACCGGCCGGCAGCATCGCGCGCATGTTCATTCCGCCAATCTACGCGAGAGGAGCCCCAGCGCCGCGCAGAAGACGAGCCCGGCGAGGACCGCCACGCGTCCCCCGGGGCCGGGGCCGCCCACCGCGCCGAGGCGATCGGGGACGGCGGCGAGGGCGAGGTCGTGGGCGAGGGCGACGCCGGCCATGGAGCCGAGGACGAAGATCCCCGCGTCCGCGTTTCCCTCTCCCGCCGCCACGAGCTGCCGTCCCGGGCAGCCGCCGCCGAGAGCGAAGGCGAGACCGGCGAGGGCCATGCCGAGGAAGTTCCAGAGATGGTCCGAGTGGGCGATGGGCTGGCCCGCGAAACCCGCCCGCAACGTCCCGGTGCAGGCCTTGAACGCGAAGGCGGCGAGAACGAACGCCGCCGCTGCCCCCAGGAGGCGGTACTCGCGGAGGACCACCGGGTTTCGGAGGGCGCCGATGGTGCAGAACCTCGTGCGCTGGCCGAGGAACCCGATCACCAGACCGGCCCCGAGGGATAGGAGCACCGGGGCGTGCAGGGCTCCGGGGCCTCTCGCGCTCTCGAACAGGGGCCCCGATTCCCCGGATCCGGCGCCGAGGAGGACGGCGATCAAGAAGAGCGCCGCCGCCCCGGGGAAGATCGCCCCCGCAAAGGCCGGGGCGGGGCGGGAAGCGCCCAAGGTGAACCCGCGCCGTTCGAAGAACACCGCGCCGCCCACCCCGACCCCGAGCCCCGCCAGGCCCGTCAAGACGTTCGCATCCAGGCCCGCCGTGCGAAGGAGGAGGCGCCAGGTGCAGCCGAGGAATACGAGGGCGCCGATGGCCGCGAACATGCCCAGGCAGAACCGGAGGAGAGGAGCGGAGCCGCTCCGGGGGCGGAACTCGCCGAAGAGAAGGGCGGCCAGCAGGGCTCCGAGGACGAAGGCCGGGATCTCGGGCCGGAAGTACTGGAGGGCGGAGGCCCTGTGGAGCCCGAGGGCTCCGGCGATGTCCCTCTCGAAGCAGACGACGCAGATCCCCATGTTCGGCGGGTTGCCCGCCCGCTCCAGCGCGGCGGCCACCAGACCGATGAGCGCGCCGCCGGCGATCACGAACGGGGTCTTGGCGAGCCACGTCTTCCCGCGCACCGGATCCTCCTCACTTTCGGGCGGCGCTCCTTCCCGCGGGAGATGATGCGACGGACGGCCGGGCGCCACAAGCTCCGGCGGAGCCGCCGCCCGGCCGGGCGCCTTCCCGCACGCTCAGGCGGGGCGGTAGAGATCCGGTCGCCGGTCCTCGAGGAGGTGGTTTCTCGGGGTGATCCACTTGTCCCGGGCCCGGGCGGGGTCCAGGTCGACCACGGCCGTCTCCTCCCCATCGGGCGAGGCCC
>JAOZQC010000121.1 GCA_029932425.1 Planctomycetota bacterium
AAGATCAGGCCGGTTTTGTCTGCCTTGCGTGTCACGTGCTGCTGGCCAGCCGGGTGGACACACGGTGGTGTCAGGTAGGGCTGCATCACATCACGCTCCTGAGTGTCGTAAAGCGCTTGTGGTTGTTGCCCTGTGGTGGCGTGAATACGAACATTGGCGATGGTGTCCAGCCAGGTGGCCACATGCTGTTCCAGGGCCGACCAGCTCTCGAAGGAGGCGCGATCCCGGGCCGCCCGCTCCGCCAGCTCCGACGCGGGCACGAAGCGCCCCTCGAGCTGGTCCGTCTCCCTCACGGCCACCGGCCCCCGCGCCCGGACCCGGTAGACCAGGCCGAAGTGCACGGAGCCCACGTCTCCGCTCTCGTCGTTGATGATCCCGAGGGGCTCCGGCGTCACGGGCCCCTCCAGGATCACCTCCTCCGAGAGCTCGCGCTCGAGGCCCGAGAGCAGGGGATCCGCGGCGCCGTCCACGGGGTTGATGTGGCCGCCGACGCCGATGGAGTGGAGATTGAAGAGGCGGGCCTCCCCCCCCCTCTCCTTCCGGCGGAAGAGGAAGACCCGGTCGTCCTGCGTGATGACGCAGTAGGGGATGATCTGCTTCAGGGAGGAGTCCTCCTCGGCGTGCCGCCGCTCCACGAAGAAGCCGCGGCGACGGATCCGCTCCAGGTAGTCGTCCAGGGGCACCTCCCACGGCCGGCGGAAACCGTGCGGAAACGAGAGGTCGAAGAGGTCGTACCGCTTGACGACGTAAACGAACTCCATCTGGCAGTCACCTCCCTGGGCCGGTATTCTCCTGCCCCATGCCCCGAGACGGCGAGCGATTCCCGCCCTGGCTCCCCCACGTGGCGCCCTACGGGCTCTTCCTCCTCCTCACCGCCGGCGTGGGCCTCCTCCCGGGATCGGGCCTCCTCCTGTATCCCGTCCGGCTGGTCCTCGTGGCGGGGGCGGTGTACCTCTTCTGGAGGGCGGGCCGCTACCCCGAGCTGGACCTGCGCCCCTCGCTCCTCGGGATGGCGGCGGGGCTCGCGGGCTTCCTGCTCTGGGCCCTTCCCGAGGACCTCCTCGGGTTCCTTCCGAAGCTCGGCCGCTCCACCTTCGATCCCCGGGCCGCGGGAGACGCCTGGTTCGCTCCCGTGCTCGCCGTGCGGATCACGGAGGCGGTCCTCCTCGTCCCCGTCTTCGAGGAGCTGTTCCTCCGCTCCTTCCTCCTCCGGTACGCGGACGTGATCGACACGCCCGGGTCCGACTTCCGGGAGGTCCCCCTCGGACGCTACCGCCTCTTCTCGTTCCTCGTGGTGGTGGCGATGATGGCCGTCACCCATCACCGGTGGCTCCGGGCGGCGCTCTACTCCGCCCTCCTGAACCTCGTCCTCTACCGCGAGAAGCGGATGGGCGGGGTGATCTGGGCGCACGCGGTGACGAACCTGGCCCTCTGGATCTTCGCCGTCCGGACGGGCGGATGGAGCTTCTGGTGAGGACCTTCGCGGGTCCGGAGAGAGGATCTCCTCCACCGGATGAACCCCCGGGTCCCTCCGGGGGGGGCGGGTTCGCGGGGGACCGGGCCTGCGTCTCCTGCCACTCCCGGGAGGCCCGGATCCAGGAGGCGGGCCGGCACGCGCGGGCGATCCGGTCCCTCGCCCGCACGGGGCGCGAGGTGGACCCGGGCTGCGTCCCCCGCCACGTGGTGGGCTACGGCCGCCGGACGGGCTTCCTGTCCCTGGAGGAGACCCCCGCGCTGGCCCGGGTGGGGTGCGAGTCCTGCCACGGGCCGGGAGGGGAGCACGTCCGGGACCCGGGCCGCCCCCTCCCGGACCGGGCCCGGAGGGCATGCCTTCGCTGCCATGACGAGGACCACGACCCGGGGTTCGACTTCGAGAGGAAGTGGCCTGTCATCCGCCATCCCTGACGGCGGGGGGAGCTCTGCGGGGCGGAGTCAGACCGTGTCCGCGTAGAGGATGCGGCTGCAGGAACGGCACTGGACGATCTCCGCCCCCTTCCAGGCGCGGGTCACGTCGTGGATCGTCACGCTCATCTGGCAGCCCTGGCAGTACTGGTCCACCACGGGAACCACCGCCGGGGTGCCCCGGCTCTCCACCACCCGCTCGTAGACCGTCATCCACTTGAGCGGCACGTCCCGGGAGTGGACCTCCCGCTCCTTCTCCAGGGCGGCCAGCTCCTCGCGGAACACCCGGGCCTCCTCCTCCCACTCGGCCCGCTTCCGGGCGAGATCGGCCTCGAGGGCCTGCACGCGGTCCTGCTCCACCCGGGCTTCCCGCTCGCGTTCCTCGCCGACGCTCCAGTGGGCGAGCGCCTCGTCCTCCAGGAGCTCGAAGTCCGCCTTGAGCCCGGCGATCTCGTGCTTGATCGCCTCGTACTCCTTGTTCGAGCGCGCCGCGTACTGCTTGAGCCCGAGGTCCTTCATCTTCTGGTCGAGGGCCTCCAGCTCCCGGTTCTTGCGCTCGGCGGCGAGGGTCGCTTCCTTCGCCTTGCGCGAGGACTGGCGAAGCCGCTCCCGATGCTCCTCGAGCTCCCGCTCCTCGGTGGAGAGGCGCCGGGGTCCTTCCTCGAGTTTCTTCCGGATCGCGAGAATCCGGGTGTCCAGCTCCTGGACGGCGAGCAGCTTCTCGATGACGTCGTTCACTCAAGCACCCCCGATCGCCGTTCGGCGGCGCCGGGCCGCCGCCCGGCGCCGGGCGACGCTCAACTCGTGAGGCCGGTCAGTCCCAGCCCTGCGCTGTCCAGGAACCCCTCCAGCTTCCTCGCCCGCACCGGGTGCTGGAGCTTCCGCACCGCCTTCGCCTCGATCTGCCGGACCCGCTCCCGGGTGACCTTGAAGATCTTGCCCACCTCCTCCAGGGTGTAGGTGTAGCCGTCGCCGATCCCGTACCGGAGCTTGATGATCTCCCGCTCCCGGAAGGTCAGGGTCTGGAGGACCTTCTCGATCTTGTCCTTCAGCATCTCGTGGGTGGCGGCGCTCACCGGGGACTCGGCGCTCTCGTCCTCGATGAAGTCCCCGAAGTAGGAGTCATCGGAGTCGCCGATGGGACGATCGAGCGAGATCGGGTGCTTCGCGATCTTGAAGACCCGCTTGGTCTCCTCGACGGAGATGCCGCTCGCGGCCGCGATCTCCTCCACGGTGGGCTCGCGGCCCTTCTTCTGGGTCAGCTCCTTCGTGACGTTCCGGAGCTTCGACATCGTCTCGATCATGTGGACCGGGATGCGGATCGTGCGGGCCTGGTCGGCGATGGAGCGGGTGATCGCCTGCCGGATCCACCAGGTGGCGTAGGTGGAGAACTTGTAGCCCCGGCGGTACTCGTACTTCTCCACCGCCTTCATGAGACCGGTGTTCCCCTCCTGGATCAGGTCGAGGAAGGTGAGGCCGCGGTTCCGGTACTTCTTGGCGATGGACACCACCAGCCGGAGGTTTCCCGAGGAGAGCTGCCGCTTGGCCTCCTCGTAACCCTCGAAGCGATCGGCGACCTGCGCCACCCGGCTCGCGAGCCGGTCCGGCGTCTCCACGGCCCGGACCTGGAGCTCCAGGAGCCGGTCCTCCATCGCCTTGATGTCCCGCCGGGGGAGCCCCTCCCGGCGGCCGATGTCGATCCTCTTCAGGAGTTCCTGCATCTCCCGCAGGACCTCGGACAGGCTCTCCTTCATGGGGCGGACGTTCTTGGTCTGGAGGCAGAGCTCCTCCAGGAGGAGGAAGCACTTCCGCCGCCGGTCCCGGATGCGCCGCGTGAGGTCCCGGTACAGCGGAGATCCGGGCTTCGTCTTCAGGCGGCGCTGGAAGTCCTCCCGGTTCCGCTCCAGCATGCGCTCCAGGGTGACGATGGCCTCGGGCAGCCGCTCCGCCACGTCCTCCTTGTCGATCTCCGCCGCCGAGGAGATCTTCAGGGTCCGGTCGAAGGCGAGCTCGCCGCCCACCACCTCCTTCAGCGTCTGGATGGCCTGCTCCTGGGCGATCCCCGACTCCAGGACCTTCTTGCGGTACCGCTTGCGCGTGAGCTCGATGAGCTTGGCGAGGCGGATCTCCTGGTCCCTCGTGAGCAGGGGGATCTCGCCCATCTGGGTCAGGTACATCCGGACCGGATCGTCGATCTTCTCCGTACCCGGTCCCTCGAGGAAGAGCCGGACCTCCGCCTCGGGGCTCACCTCGGGCTCCACCTCCTCGACGGGCAGCTCCTCCTCCGCCTCCGGGGCGGTCCCCAGTTCCTCGTCCTCGTCCGTCAGCTCGATCCCCATCTCCTCGAGCATGGCGAAGACGCGATCCAGCTTGTCGCCCGAGACGACGTCCTCCGGCAGGAGCCGGTTCACCTCGTCGTAGGAGAGGAAGCCCTTGCGCTTCCCCATGTCGACCAGGTACTTGAGATCCGCGTCCATCTTCATCCGGATCCGTTCTCCTCATGCCGCCGCGGGGAATCCGAAACCACGAATCCTACCGCATCTTCGATTTCAGCCGAAACAACTCGCGCTCCAGCCGCCGAATCTCTCCGGCGTCGCCCGCGGCCCGGGCCCGCGCGAGGGCGGCGCCGGCCTCCGCGATCCGCCGTCTCAGGTCGAGCCGGGCCACGCAGTCCTCGAACTGTCTCTCGAAGTCCGTCTTGCCTCTCCCGTCCGCCAGGATCCCGCTCAGGATCTCGGCGCTCGCGGGATCCGCGAGGCGCGCCATGACCCCTCCGGGATCCAGGGGGGCGTCCTCCTCGCCGTCCCCCCCGCCCTCCGACCCGATCCGGGAGAGGATCGCCTCCGCGATGGCCCGGTGGTGGGGATGCCGGAACCGATCCGGCGGCCACGCCTCCCGCAGCCGGGCCGCGAGGGACGAACGGAAGAGGGCGGCCTGCAGTACCAGGCGTTCCTCCGTCCCGCCCACGCGGAACCCGGCCTCCGGGGCGGTTCCCACCTCCACGGCCTCCCGGGGGCCGGAGAAGACCTTCAGGCGATCACGCACGGCGGCCTCGGACACGCGGAACTCCTCGGCGATCCGCCGGAGAAGGAGATCCCGCCGGACCACGTTCGAGATCCGGGCCACGGACGAGAGCATCCGGTCCACCGCCGCGATCTGGCCCGCCACCGTGTCCAGGTCGTGCTCCGCCGCCGCCCGGGCCAGGAGGAACTCGAACACCTGCTCCCCCTTGTCTATTACGGAGAGGAACGCCTCCTTTCCCTCTTTTCCGAGGAAGGCGCAGGGGTCGAGGCCCCCGGGGAGGCGCGCCACGCGGATGTCCACCTCATGCTGCAGGAAGGCGTCGAAGGCCCGCTCCGCGGCCCGCGCCCCCGCCTCGTCCGCGTCGTACACGAGGTCCACGCGCTTCGCGTAACGGCGGATCAGCTCGGCGTGCTCCCGGGTGAGCCCCGTCCCCAGGGCGGCCACGAACCAGGGAATCCCGCTCTGGTGGGCGAGAAGCACGTCGGTATACCCCTCCACCAGCCCGAGCCGTCCTCCCCGGCGGACCTCCTCCCGGGCGAGATGCAGCCCGTACAGGGTCCGTCCCTTCTTGAACAGGGCCGTGTCCGGAGAGTTCAAGTACTTCGGCTCGTCGTCCCCGAGCGTCCGCGCCCCGAAGGCGATCACGCGGCCCCTCACGTCCCGGATCGGGAACATGAGCCGGCCGCGGAACCAGTCGTAGGAACCGCTCGTCCCCGGCCGGACCAGGCCTGCCGCGAGGAGCAGATCCGCGTCGAATCCCCTCCGCCCGGCCGCCTCCCGCAGGTTCCGCCAGCCGTCGGGGGCGAACCCCAGCCGGAACCGCTTCGCCGTCACCCCCTCGATGCCCCGGCGCTTCAGGTACTCCACCGCCGGACGTCCCGCCGGGGAGCGGAGGGCGGCCTCGTAGAAGCGCGCGGCCCACTCCATCACCTCGTAGAGCGCCGCCCGGCGCCCCTCCTCCGCCGCCTCCCCCGGGCCGCGGGGGGCGAGCTCGATCCCGGCCTCCCGGGCGAGGGCCCGCACCGCTTCCGGGAAGGTAAGACCATCGCGCTCCATGAGGAACTGGAAGACCCCACCGCCCCTCCCGCAGCCGAAGCACTTCCAGGTCTGGGTCTCCGGCCAGACCACGAAGGAGGGCGTCTTCTCCCGATGGAAGGGGCAGCAGGCCTTGTAGGTGCCCCCGCTCCGCTTCAGAGGAAGGTAACGGGAGACCAGCTCCACCAGGTCCGTGGCTTCCCGGACAGCATCGATCTTGTCGTCGGGTATCCGGGCCAAGGGGCTCTTTCTGGCGCGCTGCGCGACCGGGCGGGGGAACCCGGGGGTCAGACGGGGGACCCGACCCGCACCTCCCGCCGGAACGCACCCCCGGAGGAGAAACACGGGTCGGCGACGAAGTATACGCGGCGCACCCCCCGGCGTCAAGACGGGGACCTCCCGAGGAACCCGGCCAGCTCCACAAACTGTTCCGGAGAAAGGTTTTCCGGCCGCACTCCCTCCGGGGCCCCCAGCGCGCGGAGGGCCGCCTCGGATGGTTCCCGCGGGTAGCCCGCCGCCGCCAGCGCCCGGCGCAGGGACTTCCGGCGGTACCGGAAGAGCGCACGGGCCAGGCGGTCCGCGGCCTCCGCCTTCTCCCCGCCCCCCCGCGGGAGGATCTCCACCACCGCCGACGAGACCCGGGCCCGGGGCGTGAACACCGTCCCCTTCACCTCCTTCACCACCCGCACCCGGCCCCGGAGGGCCAGGAGGACGGACAGCGGCCCGTACTCCCGGGTGCCGGGGCGGGCCGCCATCCGCCGCGCCACCTCTCCCTGGACCATGACGGCGAGGGAGGCCGGCGGCGGGTCCCCGCCCACCGCCGCCGCCACGAACGGAGTGGCCGCGGAGTAGGGCAGGTTCGACACCACCCGGTACTCCTCCCGTCCCCCGGAGGACGACCCCAGCGCGTCGAGAACGCGCGGGGAGAGAGCCCCCCGCTCGAGCACGTCCCCCTCGACGAGGAGCAGGCGATCCTCCCCCGCGAACGCCTCCCGGAGGAACCCGCAGAGCCCCCGGTCGATCTCCACCGCCACCACCCGGGCCCCGGCCTCGAGCAATCCCTTCGTCAGGCACCCGAGCCCCGGTCCCACCTCCAGGACGAGGTCCCCGGGTCGCACCCCCGAGACGTCCACGATCGCATCC
Organism: Planctomycetota bacterium; assembly: GCA_029932425.1. GTDB lineage: Bacteria > Planctomycetota > JAJSAM01 > JAJSAM01 > JAJSAM01 > JAOZQC01. The sequence continues at coordinate 7,105 of JAOZQC010000121.1, forward strand.
CGCACACCGCGGTCCGAGAGGAAGTGCTGGCCCCGCGAGCGGTGGGGAACGAGCCCGCGCCCGGCGAGGACCCGCCGGATCTCGGAGGGCGTCTCCGGTATGCTCTCCCCCCTCATCTCGCGACCACGAAGATCCCGTCGCTCGCGCGGAAACGGAGCCGGTCCCGGTTCCGGCGGAACCACTCCTTCCAGCGCGGGGGGTTCCGGCCGAAGGCGAGCCCCGTGCGTCTCTCCAGCACCTCCACGGTCCCCAGCCACACGGAGGGATCGGCGCCGAGAAGGTCGAAGAGCACGGGGAAGGCCTCCCGCTCCCCCCGGGCCAGGAGAGCGGCCCCCGCCTCCAGCCTCACGCCCGGGTTCTCGTCCCGCGCCGCCCGGAGAAGGAGGCTCCGGGCTTCCGGGCCCGCGCAGCCCGAGAGGCCGGCCACCGCCGCCCGCCGCCGAAACGCCGCTTCCAGCGACAGGGCCCGCCCCAGGGCTTCGCAACGGCCGAGGGAGGCGAGCGCGGCGGCGGCGGACTGGCAGACCCGGGGGTCGTCGTCCCGGGCCAGGAGGTCCACCAGGAACCCGGCCCGGGAGGCGTCCCCCGCGATCTGCACCGCCCGGGAGGCGGCGCTGCGGATCAGCCAGGAATCCCGGAGCTTCGGGGCGGCGAGAGCCAGCGACGAGGCCAGACCCTTCACACCCCCCAGCCGGGCCGCGGCGATGAGGGCGGCGGCGGTGACGGCCCCGTCCCGGTCCTCCTTCTCCTCCTTCTGGGCCCGGAGCACCGCGGAGAGGGAGAGGGGGTCCCCGATCTCACCGAGAGCCCGCACCGTGGCGGCCCGCACGATCGAGGAGGGGTCGGAGAGCATGCGCTTCAGGGCGGGCACCACGTACCGGTCGGCCAGGTCCCCCAGGGCGAGGGCAGCCCGGCAGCGGACCGTCTCGTCGGGATCGGCCAGGGCCCGGGCGAGGAGGGGGACGGCCCGCTCGTCCCCGAGCTCCCGGAGGGCCTCCGCCGCGTGCGCCCGCACGGTGGGCGCCGGGTCCCCCAGGCACTCGAGGAGCGGGAGGAGGGCCCTCTCCCCTCCCCGGCGGCCCAGCTCGATCGCGGCCTCGGCGCGGACCACGGGGTTGCGATGCTCCAGCAGCCGGAGGAGTTCCGAGACC
>JAOZQC010000122.1 GCA_029932425.1 Planctomycetota bacterium
ACTCTGCTCCTGCTCCGTCCTGCCCACCGCCGCGACCCTCCGGAGGTGCGGGGCGAGCAAGGGGGCCACGACCTCCTTCCTCATCTCCACGCCGGAGACGGGGCTGGATTCGATCGGGATCACCTGGGCGCTTCTCGATCCCCTGATGACGCTGATCCGCCCGGTGGCGGCGCTCCTCACCGCCTTCTTCACCGGCGCCGCGGTGAACAAGTTCATCCAGCTCGGCCTGGACCGGGAGACCCGGGAGGAGGCGCCTCCGGAGATCGCGGAGGGCGCGGTCCCCCCGACCGCGGAGGCCCGGCCGGGCCGCCGGGGCCTCCGCGGCGTTCTCGGGGAGGCGGCCGACTACGGGTTCGGCGTCCTGCTCGACGACCTCGCCTCGTGGTTCGTGATCGGGTTCCTCCTCTCCGGCCTCGTGGTGGTGCTGGTGCCGGACGGCTTTTTCACCCGGACCGTGCCCGCCGGCGGGGCGTCGCTCTTCCTCATGCTCCTGGTGGGGACGCCGATCTACGTCTGCGCCACCGCGGCCACCCCCCTGGCCGCCGCCTTCATCCTGAAGGGCCTGGATCCGGGCGCGGCGCTCGTCTTTCTCCTGGCGGGCCCGGCCACGAACCTCACCACCATCCTCGTGGTGGGCCGGCTGCTCGGCCGCCGGGTGGCCGTGCTCTACGTGGCGGGGGTGGCCGTGTCGGCCCTCGCCCTCGGCGCCTTCGTGAGTGCGATCTACGCCGGGCACGGCATGAACCTGGCCGCCTCCGTGGCCGGAGAGGTGGGAGGGGGCCCGTCCCTGATCGCGATCGCGGCTTCGGTGGTCCTTTTCTTCCTCGTGCTGCGGAGCGCCGCCAGGACGCACATGCTCGCGGGATGGGCGGAGAGGCTCCGGCAGGCGGGGCGTCCGCTGGGCATCGATCCCACGGGCCGGGCGGCGCGCCTGGCGGCGGTCCTCCTCCTGGCTGGGGTCTACGTCTCCTCGGCCTTCTCGGTGGTCGGCCCCGGCGAGACGGGGTGGGTGGTGCGCTTCGGCCGGGTGGTGCGCACCGTGACGTCGCCCGGGCTCGTGGTCCACCTTCCGTGGCCCTTCGAGGGCATGGACCGCGTGCGGGACCGGGAGGTGCGCGGTGTCGACCTGGGGTTCTCCCGGGCCGCGGGGCCGCCCGGCACCCGCCCGGATCCTTCCCTCCGGGAGGAGGACGGGTTCCGGGCGAGGAGGGACCTGGTCGCCCAGGCGGAGGTGATGACCGGCGAGGAGTACATCCTCCGGGTCCGGTACGCCGTCCACTACGCGATCCGTGACGCCTTCCGGTACCGGTACCGGACCGCCGGTCCCGACGGCATCGTCTCCGCCTTCGCGGAGGCGGCGCTCCGGCTCTCCGCTTCCCGGCGGAACTCGAACGAGCTCCTCGTCGACCGGCGCGAGGAGGTGGAGAGGGAGACGGCGGAGATCCTCCAGCGCGACCTGGACCGGGTGGGGTGCGGGGTCCGGGTGGTGGGGGTGACGCTCCGGGACGTGCATGCCCCCCCCGACGTCCACTTCGCCTACCGGGACGTGGCGAGCGCGCTGGAGGACAAGCAGCGGGAGATCCGCCGGGCGGAGGCCTACCGGGCGGAGACCCTGGCCCTGGCCCGGGGCCGGGCGGCGGCCGAGGAGGAGAAGGCGAAGGCCTACCGGAGCGAGAAGGTGGACACGGCCGCCGGGGAGGCGAAGGCCTTCCTGGCCCGCTACCGGGCATTCCGGGAGAGCGAGGAGATCACCCGGTGGCGTCTCTACCTCACGGCCCTGGAGAGGGCCCTGGCGGAGGCGCGGCTCATCCTCCTCCTGGGAGCGGACGTGGAGGTGGATCTCTGGAAGGTGCGGGGAGCGACGCTCCCCGGGATCGAGGAGAAATGACCGTGAAGAGGCTCATCCGGGCTCTGCTCGGCGCGGGCGTGCTCGCGCTCCTCCTGGCCACCTGCACCTTTACGGTGGACGAGACGGAGTTCGTCATCGTGGAGCGGTTCGGGGATCCCCGGCGGGTGATCACCGAGGCGGGTCTCGGCCTCAAATGGCCCCCGCCCGTGGACACCCTGGTGCGGATCGATCGCCGCGTCCGGATGCTCGACCCGGAGCCCGCGGAGTACCTCACCTCGGACAAGAAGAACGTGCTCCTCTCGAGCTTCCTCGTGTGGCGGGTGGAGGATCCGAGGCAGTACTTCGTGAGCGTCGCGGACCGCCGCGGGGCGGAGGCCCGGCTGGCGGACATCATGCGATCCGAGCTGGGGACGATCCTGGGGCGGCATCCCCTCTCCGCGCTCGTCTCCGTGGAGGAGTCCGAGCGGGACATGGCGGGGGTGATGGAGGAGGTGACCCGGCGCACCGCGGCCCGGGCCGCGAAGAACCTGGGGATCGGCGTCTCCGCGGTGCGGCTCCGCCGCATCAACTTCCCCACCCAGAACAAGGAAGCGGTCTTCCGCCGCATGGAGGCGGAGCGGCAGCGCATCGCCAAGCAGTACCGGTCCGAGGGCCGGGAGTCCTACCAGAAGATCATCGCCCAGGCCGATCTCCAGCAGGCGATGCTGGTGAACCAGGCCCTGCAGAAGGCGGCGGAGATCAAGGGGGCCGCGGACGCGGAGGCCACGCGGATCTACGCAGAGGCCTACTCGCAGGCCCCGGACTTCTACCGGTTCCTCCGGTCCCTCGAAGCCTACGAGAAGATCGTGCGCGAGCACGCCACGGTGGTGATCCCGAGCGACGCGAAGCTCCTCGAGGTTCTCCGGCATCCTCCCGCCGCGGAGGGGAAGCCGAAATGACGGCGCAGGGAAGACGCCCCGCCGGCGGGGGCGGCCGGTCCCGGCGGCTCCGCTGGGCCGTGCCCGCGGCCCTTCTCGTCGCCTGGCTGGCCTCGGGCTTTCGCACGGTGGCGAAAGACGAGCAGGGGGTCGTGCTCCGCTTCGGCCGCGTGATCCGGACCTGCCCCGCGGGCATGCACTGGCTTTGGCCCTGGCCCTTCGAGAACCTGGAGCGGGTGAAGACCTCCGAGATCCGCACCATGACCGTGGGGTACCGGGAAGGGGAAGCCGTCCCGCGGGCCGAGGAGGCGCAGTGGCTCACCGGGGACACGAACATCGTGGAGCTCCGGACGGTGGTGCAGTACCTCGTCCGGGACGCGGCGGACTACCTGTTCCGGGTGGCCGATCCCGGCCCCGGGAGGCCCCGCGACCTCCTGGTGCGCAAGGCCACGGAGAGCGTCCTCACCGCCCTGGTGGCGGAGAGGCCGGTGGACGACGTCCTGGGGAGCGGGAAGGCGGAGATCCAGCGGGAGGCGCGCCTCCGGCTCCAGGCCTTCTGCGAGGAGCTGGGGCTGGGTATCCAGGTCCACGCCGTCCACATCCTCGCCGCCTATCCGCCCGCGGAGGTCATCGCCGCCTTCAACGACGTGTCCAGTGCGAAGGCGGACCGGGAACGTTCCGACACGGAGGCGGACGGCTACGCCAAGGACCTGCTCCCCAAGGCCCGGGCCCGGGCGGACCGCATCGTCCGGGAGGCCGAGATCTACCGCTCGGAGGTGGTGAGCCGGGCGCGGGGGGAGGCGGAGCGTTTCACGAAGCTCGCCCGGGAGGTGGCCGCGGCCCCCGGGGTCTCCCGGCTCCGCCTCTGGATGGACAGCGTCCAGAAGGCCCTGGCGCGGGCGAGGAAGATCATCTATCCCCGCCGGCCGGGCCGGGTCTTCCACCTGAAGGAGGTGGAGTGAGTCCACCGGCGACCGTCCCGCGCGGGGCGCTCGCCGCGGAGGACGGGGCCGGGCCGGGCGCGGCTCTCGGTGAGGACCAGGCGCCGCTTCTCGTCGTAACGGCCCGGGCGGCAGCGGCCGCAGGACGCGCGGAGGCGTTTCCGGGAGGGGTACTCCGTCCCGCAGCGGGGACACGCGTACACGTACCGGTAGCGCTTCGCGTCCGCCCAGAGTTCGGAGTACCGGAAATCGTCCCAGCTCACCCCGAGGGCCCCCGCGATGGGCTCCGCCAGCTCCCGGAACGCCCGGCCGTGGGCGGGGACCAGGAGGTGGCACATCTCGTGGGCCAGGGTGGCGGGGAGCGCCTCCGGTCTCCTCTCGTGGTACGGGAGGGAGATCCGGATCAGGCGCCGGGAGGGAAAGCAGGTCCCCGCGGAGGCGGTGAGCCGCGTGGACCACTCGCAGCGGGCCCGCAGCCGGCCCCCGAAGAACCTCCGGTTCAAGCGGTCGAACAGCTTGCCCAGGTCCGGGAGCCCGGACGGGGCGGCGGGGGAACGGCCCCGCCCTCCCGCTTCCCGGATCGCCCCGAAGAGGAAGAGCTGGCCCGCCCTCGCCTTCCGGCCCGCCGAGGAGATCCTTCGCGCCATCCCGCGGCCCTCCTCCGTTCTCCCTCCTGATACGGAAAAGGAGGGCGGTTCGCTCCTTCTCTCCGGGGGGTCAGGGAGTCTCCCGGGGTGGATCGGGGAGGGGAGGTCCCAGGCCCCCGGGGTAGCGGCGGGCCAGATCCACGTAGACCCCCTTGAACCGGGTCCATTCCTCCCGGAAGTCCTCCGGGACCTCCTTCTCGAGGATCCGGGCGGGGACCCCCGCCGCGATGCGCCGCGGGGGAACCGTGTCGCGCTGCCGGACCACCGCCCCCTCCGCCACCACGGCCCACTCGCCGACCCGCGCCCAGTCGGAGACGATGGAGCCCATGCCCAGGATCACCCAGTCCGCCACCTCGGCGTTGTGGACGATGGCCCCGTGGCCCACGGTCACCCAGTCGCCGATCCGGCACTCCTCCCCGGGGCGGGCGTGGATCACGCAGTTGTCCTCGATCGAGGTGCGGCTCCCGATGCGGATCGCGCCGTAGTCCCCCCGGAGCCGCGCCCCCGGTCCGATCCAGCACTCCGCGCCGATGACGACGTCGCCGAACACGTCGGCGGAGGGGTGGATCCAGGTGCCGGGGCCGACCACCGGGGTCTTCCCCTCGAAGGCCCGGACGGTCACTCCTCCTCGACCTCCGCCGGGGGCTGGTGCGTGCCGCAGATCTTGCAGATCTCGAAGGGCTTGGGGCTCTCCGCGTGGCAGAACACGCAGGCGAAGTGGGGGACCTCGTCGTCGTCCCTCCGGGTCTTCTTCCTCTCCGTGTCGTCGCTCATGCCGTGAGGATCGCCGGTGGGGGCCCCCTCCGCCAACGGAAACCCCCGGGTACTCTCTCCGGTCCGCGCCCCGCGGGCGGCCCCGGAGGCGGGGTCAGGACCAGATCCCCGGGATCGGCGTGCCGCAGCCCGGGCACCGGCCGCCGCCGGTGATCACCACCCGGCCCAGGAAGTAGCCGGTCCGCTCCACGAGCACCGTGCCGCAGGAGGGGCAGACCGTGTCCTCCCCGCGGCCGAGTCGGCCGGGGAGGTTGCCCGCGTAGACGTGGTGAAGCCCCTTCTCCCGGCCGATCTCGCAGGCCCGGAGAAGGGTCCGGGCGGGCGTGGCTCCGCGGTCCCGCATCCGGTAGTCGGGGTGGAAGGCGGTGACGTGCCAGGGGATTCCCGGAGAGATCCCGGCCAGGAACCCGGCGATGTCCGCGAGTTCCTCTCCGGAGTCGTTGAAGCCGGGGACCACGAGGGTCACCACCTCCACCCAGATCCCCCGCGCGAAGAGTCCCCCGATGGTGTCGAGCACCGGGGCCAGCCCCCCCCCGAGCGTCCGGTAGTTCTCCCGCCGGAAGGACTTCAGGTCCACGTTCATCATGTCGAGGCGGGGACCGAGGAAGTCGAGCACCTCCGGCGTGGCGTAGCCGTTGGAGACGAAGGCGGTGCGCAGGCCCTCCTCCTTCGCCAGATCGAAGACCTCCGCGGCCCAGTCCGCGGTGATGAGGGGCTCGTTGTAGGTGGAGGTCACCACCGGGGCGCCGCGGTCCACCGCGATCCGGACCAGGTCCCGGGCCCGGGCCTCCCGGATGGGGGCTCCCGCGGCGGCGTCCCGCAGGGTCTGGGAGGTGAGCCAGTTCTGGCAGAACGGGCAATGGAAGTTGCATCCCAGCATCCCGAAGGAGAGGGCCTCCGCGCCGGGGAGGACGTGGAAGAAGGGTTTCTTCTCGATGGGATCGATCTGGAGCCCGGAGACGTAGCCGCGGGGGACCCGGAGGGTGCCTCCCTCGTTCCGGCGGACCCGGCAGATGCCGCGCTTCCCCGGGGGGATCCGGCACCGGTGGGCGCAGGCCAGGCAGCGCACCCGGTCCCCTTCGATCTCCCGGACCAGCTCGGGCGCGGCGGCGGCGGTCCGGGATGCGAGGACCTCTTCGAGCATCGCCATGTCCCAGATGCTACCCGATCCGCGCCCCGGGCGGGTATCCGGGTCCGGAGCGAAGGGAAGAGAACGGTTGTCCGCGCGCCCGGCACCGGGCACCATGGGCGGCGAGGAAAACACCCCGGAGGGAACCATGGCCCGACCCATCTCCGACTTCGCCCAGGTGCTGCGCCGGATCTTCAGGATCGCCCGGTACGCGGGGATCGTCCTCGCCGCCGTGACGGTGGTGATGCTGGGCCGGGAGCTCCACTCGCTGTACCGCCTGGCGGGAGGGGTCCATCCCGTGCTGGGGTGGGCGTTCCTGGCCCTCGTGGGCGCGGCGGCGGTCCTCCTGGTGGGGGTGCCGGTCTACCGGTTCCTCCGGGTTCCCGTGGCCCTCAGGGCCCCGCGGATGCCCGAGCACGAGGAGGAATGGACCGCGGCCCACCTCCGGGCCCGGGCCGACTACCTGGGGAGGTACCTCTCCGCCCTGGGGCGCAATCCCGCCCTCCGGGATCGTGCGGAGCGGATCTCCGCCGCGGGGCGGAAGCTCGCCGAGGTGCGCCGGGGCCTCTCCGGGTCGAAGGACGCCGCCGCCGCCCGGAGGTCCCTCGCGGAGTTCGAGCGCGGCGTCCTCGATCCCCTCCTGGATCCCCTCGACCGGGAGGTGGATCGCCTGATCCGGGCGGAGGCCCTCTCCGTGGGGGTGGCCACCGCTCTCTCCCCGAACGGGACCCTGGACGCCTTCATCGTGCTCTGGCGGAACGCGAACCTCGTGAGCCGGATCGCCAACATCTACTACGGGCGCCCGGGGATCCGGGGGAGCCTGAAGATCCTCCGCGACGTCTCCGCCGCCATGTTCCTGGCGGGCTTCCTGGAGGGGCTCTCGGAGATGGCGGGGAGCTTCTTCCGGGGGGTGTTCGGGTCCCTGGCGGGGATCGTGGCGGGCCCCCTCCTGGACGGGGGGGTGAACGCCCTGGCCACGCTGCGGATCGGGTATCTCGCCAAGGCCCGGTGCCGGTCCTTCAAGGCCTGGACGGACGCCACCCGCCGGCAGGCGCTGGCGGAAGCGCTGGGCGCCGCCCGCAAGCGCTCGAAGGAGGTCTTCGCGGAGATCGCGAAGGCGGCGGGAGGCACCCTCTCCGACCTCACGGGCCGGGTGGGCCGGGGCGTGAAGGACGGTCTGGCTTCCCTCTTCCGGAAGATGAAGGGGGAGGACGTGGAGCCGGCGGGGGAGGGGGCCTGATCAGTCGCCCGCCTCGAACGCGGACCGGAGCAGGGCGTGGACCTCCACGTCCTCGTAGCGGCCCCACTTCCGCACGAACTCCCGGAGGACGCCTTCCCGGGTCATCCCGAGATTCTCGAGCACCCGGCGGGAGGCGGGGTTCCTCGCGAGGACCTGGGCCTGGATCCGGTTCAGGCCCAGGGTCCGGAAACCGAAGGCGAGGACGGCCCGGGCGGCCTCGGTGGCGTAGCCCCGCCCCCAGTGCTCCCTGCCGATCCAGTAGCCGAGCTGCGCCCGGTCATGGTCCGGCGCCAGGGAGAGGGAGACGGCCCCCAGGAGGACGCGGTCCCGGCGGCGCTCCACGGCGAAGACGATCCGGCGGCCCAGCTCGAAGTCCTCCTGGTGGGTGCCGATCCAGCGCTCCGCCTCTCCATCCTCGTAAGGGTGGGGGATGGCGAGCGTGAACCGGGCCACCTCGGGGTCGCCGGCCATCCGCTGCACCTCCGGGGCGTCCTCGGGGAGGAAGGGCCGGAGGTCGAGGCGCTCGGTGTCGAGCCGGGGGCGATCCATGAAGGGGGATCGTACCACGCGGGCGTGCCCGCAGCCGAGCCGCGACGGGCCGGGGGGCGGCGGGCGCCGCCGCCGGCTCTCGCCCGGAACCGTGAGCCGCGCGGAGACTCGGAGGGTGCGTTCTAGCCTGCATTTCTCATCAGGCGTGCGGGCGATGGCTCCAATCCGGTGCTGGGAACAGAGT
>JAOZQC010000123.1 GCA_029932425.1 Planctomycetota bacterium
CCGCAGCCCCTGCTGGAGCGTGGCGTACTTCACCCCCGCCGGGCAACGCCGCTCGCAGAGACCGCAGGTGAAGCAGCTCCAGACCGCCTCGATCACCTCCTTCTCGGGGGTGTCGTGGAAGACGGCCTGGCCCACGATGCGGTGCGGGGAGTAGCCCTTCGTGTACCGGGACACGGGGCAGAAGCCCGTGCACTTCCCGCAATCGATGCAGGCGAACGCCCGGGAGAGCTCCCGCAGGGAGAGGATCTCCGGAGCCGCGGCGGGAGCGAGCGCCTCCTCGAACCGGACGGAGGTGGGGCCCAGGGCGGTGATCCGCTCCGTGAACTCCTCCGCCACCCGTTCCAGGTGCTCCGGGCCCTCCACCCAGGAGAGCTGCAGCCGCTCCTCCTCGAGGCCCAGCACCTTCATCACCTCGAGGGCGATCCGGTGCTGACCCTCCTGCTGCTTCGCCCCGAAGAGGTAGTGGCAGTGGTCGGGACCGCAGCCCGCCACCAGCACCCCCTGGGCGCCCCACTCGAACGCCTGGAGCACGAAACCCGGGCTCACGCGCCCGGAGCAGAGCACGGGGATGAGCTTCGCCCCGCCCACCGTGGCCCGCTCCTCGCCCAGGGACCACCGGCAGACGAAGGCCACCACGCGGTTGTCGTTCGCGCTCACTCCGCCTCCTCGCCCGCGGCCACCTTGTCCGCGCGGCCGATGAGCTCGAGACCGTAGTCGTAGCCCTTCTGCAGGGCCGTGAGGTTCAGGTCCAGGAACCGGGAAGGAACGGTGCCCGGCACCGCCTTCCGCACCGCCTCGATGTCCACGATGTCCGTGACCGCGCTGAAGAAGCCGATCATCACCAGGTTGGCCGCGATCTTCACTCCCAGATCCTCGGCGATGCGGGTGGCGGGAATTCCGTACATCCGGCGCCCGGGGGGCTCGTCCGTGGTCACCAGCTCCTTCTCGTAGACGAGGATTCCGTCCTCGCGGAGATCGGTCCGGAACCTCGAGTACCCCTCCTGGGACATGGCGATGAGGACATCGATGCCCGTGATGTACGGGTAGAGGATGGGGTCCTCGTCGATCACCACCTGGGCGCTGCAGGCGCTGCCGCGGGCCTCCGGCCCGAAGGACTGGGTGAGGGTGGCGTGCTTCCCGCCGAAGAGGGAGAGCGCCTTGCCGATGATCATCCCCGTGCGGATGACGCCCTGCCCCCCGAAGCCGGTCACTTTGAGTTCGTGCATGACGGTCCCTCTTTCGGGATGAACTTGTCCCCGAGCGTGGCGGACATCCGCGCCTCCATGAGCTGGAACCACGTGGGACGATCGTGGTCCACGAACTCGCCGACGATGAACGGCTTCTGGAAGTCGATCCCCACGTCCGAGGTCCGGGCCCCGTTCTGGATGGTCGAGTTGTCGTGATAGAACTTCAGGAGGTCCAGGCCGCTGCCGAGCCGGTTCCGGCGGGCGTAGAGCGTCGAGCAGGGCGTCACCACCTCCACCAGGGCGAAGCCCGGCTTGCTGAGCGCCTTCCGGATGGACTCCGTGAGCCGGCGGACGTGGAGGGAGGTCCACCGGGCCACGTACACCGCCCCGCAGGCCTCCGCGAGGTGAGGGATGTTGAAGGGAGGCTCGAACGCCCCGTAGGGCGTCGTGGTGGTGTTCGCGGTCTCGGGGGTGGTGGGCGCCACCTGCCCGCCCGTCATGGCGTAGATGAAGTTGTTCACCAGGATCACGGTGAGATCCATGTTCCGTCGGGCGGCGTGGATGAAGTGGTTCCCCCCGATCCCCACCAGGTCGCCGTCCCCGGAGACCACGGCCACCTTGAGCTTCGGGTTGGAGAGGGCGAGACCGGTGGCGAAGGGGATGGCCCGGCCGTGGGTGGTGTGGTAGCTGTCCAGCTTCACGTAGCCCGCCACCCGGCCCGTGCACCCGATCCCGGAGACCACCGCCACGTTGTCCCGCTCGAGGTCCGTCTGCTTCAGCCCCTCGATGAACGCGGTGACCACGGTGCCGAGCCCGCAGGTGGGGCACCAGATGTGGGGGATCCGGTCCATCCGGAGCCACTCCTCCATCGGGTGCGGGATGCTCTCCTCGTCCCGCGGGGGGGGAGCAGGGGAAGCCACGGGGTCCGCCTTCACCACGGATGCCTCGCTCATCGGGCCGCCTCCTCGATCGTCTCCGCGATCTTCTCGGGATCCTGCACCGTTCCGCCCGCGTGGCCCACCAGGCTCGTCCGGCAGCGGCCCGCCGCGATCCGCTCCACCTCCAGGGCGATCTGGCCGTAGTTCATCTCCACGGTGACCAGCCCCTTCACCCGGCCCGCCACCTCGTCGATCCTCCGATCGGGGAGCGGCCACACGATCTTCATCTGGATGTGTCCCACCTTGATCCCCTGCTCCCGGGCGAGGGCGATGCCCCGGGTGGCCACGCGGGAGCTGATGCCGTACGAGAGGACCACCACCTCGGCCCCCTCCACGCCGTCCTCCTCCACGTGCACGAGCTGGTCGCGGTGGAGCCGGATCTTGTCCACCAGCCGCCGGAGGAGCCACTCCTGGCACTCCGGGCTCATGTCGGGATACCCGCGCTCGTCGTGGGTGAGCCCCGTGGTGTGGTAGTAGCCCCCCTGCCCCGCGTGGAGCATGGGGGGAATCGGGATCCCGTACTCGTTCCCCCCGTTCACCTTGTAGGGGAGGTACTCCTTCGGATCCCCGCGGTACTCGAACCGGGGCTCCACCTCGATCTCGTCCGCGGGGGGGATCACCACCTTCTCGGTCATGTGCCCCACGCACTCGTCCATCATCACGAACACGGGGTTGCGGAAGCGCTCCGAGAGGTTGAACGCCTCGATGGTCAGGTCGAAGCACTCCTGGGGCGAGTTCGGGGCCACCGCGATCACCTCGTAGTCCCCGTGGCTGCCCCACCGGGCCTGCATCATGTCCGCCTGGCCCGGCATGGTGGGGAGCCCCGTGGAGGGGCCGCCCCGCTGCACGTTCACGATGACGCAGGGGGTTTCCATCATCACCGCCAGGCCGATGTTCTCCATCATGAGGGAGAAGCCCGGCCCGGAGGTCACCGTCATGGACTTGGTGCCCCCCCAGACGCCCCCCACCACCGCGGCCATGGAGGCCAGCTCGTCCTCCATCTGGATGAGGGTCCCCCCCACCATGGGAAAGCGCGCCGCCACGTGCTCCGCCACCTCGGTGGAGGGGGTGATGGGGTAGCCGGCCAGGAAGCGGCAGCCGGCCGCGATCGCTCCCTCCGCACACGCCTCGTCGCCGTCCAGGTAGTGGGCGCCGGTGAGCACCCCCGCGGGGTCGGCCTTAATCATCGCGCACCTCCGGGACCCCCGTGCCCCTCTCGGTGATGAAGATCGAGAAATCGGGGCAGAGGAGCTCGCAGAGGCGGCACATCACGCACTCCTTGCCCTCGATGACCACGGGCGGATGGTAGCCCTTCTTGTTGTAGGCGTGGTCCAGCTTCAGCACCCCCTCGGGACAGTACTCGACGCAGAATCCGCAGCCCTTGCATCGGTCCCTCAGGATGTGGACCTCGCCGCGCACGACCTTCTGCTCGTCGAGGTCGAGGGGTTTCCTCCAGAACTTCATCGCGTCTCCTCCAGAGAGCGAAGGGGGATGGTCATGTTCCGTCCGGCCCGGATGGATCGGTCTGGGATGAAAACGGTCGAACCCGGTGACGTGGCTTCCGACTGCAACCCCCGGTCGTCGGACCCCTTGCGTGTGAGCCCGATTCGCGCTGTGCGGCTGCGGTCCGGTGCGCCCTCCGGCGGGACACCCACCCGCCGGAAGCCGACCCGTCCCGCTCGGATCAATGAACCTCACCGCTTCCCGAAAGTCAAGCTGCAACGTAGAGTGGCTACAGCGTATTTCGGCGGACCGGCCTCCGGAATCGAGGCGCCCCGAATCGCCGCGCCTTGACAGGCGCAAACCCCGGGTGGAGACTGGGTTCGTGGGCATCCGCAAGCAGACCTTCTACGACTCGGGGGCCCGGCGCCGCCGCCTGATCTACGTGCTCTGCGGCCTCGTGACGGCCGGCTCGGCGGTCGCCATCCTCCTCCTCGCCGGCCGGTCGCCGCCCCCTTCCCCCCGGACCGGGGCGGAGGGGACGGCGGAGAGGCCGCCCCCGAGAACCGGGCCCCGGACCCCGGCCGTCTCCCCGCCGCCGCCCGCGGAGTCCCGGCATCCCGCCCCGCCCCCCGATCCCGGGGCGGAGGAGCTCCGGGCCGCGGAGGCCCTCTTCGACCGGGCGATGACCCTCGTGCGCGCGGCGGGTCCCGGCTCCTCCGGGGACGCGGCCGCCCGCCGCCGGGCGCTGGACGCCCTCCTCGCCGCCCGGGCCGCCTACGAGGCCTACCTGGAGAAGCATCCCGCGGAGGAGGACCGGCTGGAAGGACGGATGACGGACCTCCAGCGACAGATCTTCTGGACCCGGAAGGCCATGTCCGCGGACGAGGCGCCGGCCTCCGTCTCCGAGCCGCGGCCCTCTCCCCCCCCGCCGCGCAGGCCCCCGCGCCGGCCGCCCCCGGCCCGGGAACGCCCCTTCCGCCCCGCCGAGGCGCTGGCGAGGCTCCGGGGGATCGCGGCCCGGGCGCTCCGGGAGGGACGCCCGGAGCGGATCGTGGAGGCGGGGGGGCCCCTCCTCACCGACCCCCGGATGCGGGATCACCTGGAGGAGGTCACCCGCTACGTGGAGACCGCGCGGCGGATGACGGCCTTTCTCGAGGCCGCCCGGAGGACCCTGGCCGCCCGCGTGGGGGAGGTGGTCCGCCTGCGTCTCCGGAAGGGGGAGATCGAGGGGCGCCTGGAGGCCGCGGAGCACGATCTCGCGGTCCGGGAGGGCGGGGAGCTCCGCCGGATCCCGCTGCCCGACCTGGCCGCGGTGGAGCTCGCGGCCCTGGCCGACGCCGGGGGGGCGCTCGGGGATCCCCGGGCCCGGCGCGCCGCCGGCGCCTACCTCCTCCTCCGGGGCGACGGGGAGGAAGGGGCCCGCCTGCTGCTCCTGGCCCGGGCGGGAGGGGCCGACGTCTCCGCCTACGAGGAGCCGCTGCGCCGGGCCACGGCGCGTTCCCCCGAGCTCAAGGCCCTCGCCGCGTGGCTGGCCCTCGCCCCGGCCCTCGCAGGCGGCGGACCGGAGCTCCTGGAGAGAATCGAGCGGTTCAAGACGGAGTTCCGCACCACGGTCTGCTTCGCGGACCGGCGGGAGGAGCTCTTCCACGCCTACGCGGAGGCCGCGGAGGCCCTCCGGATCCGCCCCGAGGACCACTTCCGGGGCCGGGTGAAGCTCGCGGGGCGGCGGGGGATCGACCTCCTGTACCCCTTCGAGGATCCCGCGGAGCTCTCCGACTTCGACATTCGGGGCAAGCTCGAGGTGGCCGGGGGACGGCTCCAGGGCGCCCGGTGCTCCCTCCGCCTCGAGCGATTCGTCCCGGAGAACGTGGAGCTCCGGTTCGTGCTCCTCGCCGGGACCCGCGTGACGGCGGGGATCTGGTCCCGGGAACCGCGGCGCGGGGTCAACCTCCGGATCGAGCGGGACCCGGACTCCGAGCTGCAGCTCACCCTCCTGGACGGGGATCGGCCCTTCGCGACGAAGACGCTCCGGGACCCGGGCTTCCCCCAGGAATACGTTCTCGCCCGCCGGGGCACGAAGTTCCTCGTGCGCCTGAACCGGAGGGCGGTCCTGAAGGGCTCGGACAGCATCCGCCGGAACCTCGAGGGGCTGCGCTCCGTGGGGATCTCCTGCCGGAGGGGGGAGATCTCCCTCGAGGAGCTCGAGGTGCGGACCGAACTCGATCTCGAGTGGATCCGGGCCGGCGGGCGGCGGTTCCCCGCGTTCATCCGGGACTGGTACGCGGCCGGTCCCTGGCCCTGGCCCGGCCGGGACCCGCGGGCGGCCCTCCTCGCGAAGTTCCCCCCGGAGGAGGGGAAGGTCCGGCTCGGGGCGGGACCGGACGGCGAGGGGCCCTTCCACTACATCCGCGCGGACCGGGGCTACCTCGATCTCAACCGGGCGCTCCGCCCGCCGGACCGCGCGGCGGCCTACGCCGCGGTCCGGGTCTGGTCCCCCGATCGCCGGTCCGCGGTCCTCGAGATCGCCTGCGACGCCCTGGCCCGTGCCTGGCTGGAGGGGAAGCCGGTCCTCAAGGAGGCGGCCGCGGGAGATCCCTCCCGCGCCGCGGTGAAGCTCTCCCCGGGAGACAACCTCCTCCTGGTGAAGGTGGTGAGGAACGGGGGGCGGTTCTGGCTCGCGGCCCGCTTCCTCACGAGGACGGGCGAGGCCATGCGCGACCTGCAGTACTGGTAGGCCCGCATTCCTCATCAGGCGTGCGGGCGACGGCTCCGAGCCGGTGGGTGGGAACGGGGTTCCATCGGAGCGCGGAACCCGTGGTCCACCACGAGCGGTTCTCGGCGGGAGATCGTCGAAAAGGGCCGGGCGCCGGGGGACCCGGCGCCGCCGTGCGGGGACCGGGAGACGCGAGGCCGCCCCGCCTACCGCGCCCGGGCCAGGGTCCGGATCCGGTCCATCACCTCCCGGACGTCCCCTTCCGGCGTGGAGGCCCCCGCGGTCACGCCGATCGTCACCGGCCCCGGGGGCAGCCATCCCCGGGTGATCCGGATCTCCCCGGAGGGGACGCGGTGCCGGATCTCCTCCGCGGAGAGGATCCCGCCCGCGTCCTCCACGTGGTAGGCGGAAACCCGCTCGGAGGCGATCCGGGCCAGGTTCGCCGTGTTCGAGGACGAGTGACCGCCCACCACCAGCACGAGATCCACGGGTTCCCGGAGGATCTCCCGCAGGGCGTCCTGCCGCTCCTGGGTGGCCCGGCAGATCGTGTCGAAAACCGCCAGCCGGGATTCCGCCTCCTCCGCGCCGTACCGGTCGGCGAGGGCCGCCCGCACCAGGGACTGGACGGCGAGGGACTCCCGCGCCGCCATCGTCGTCTGGTTGGCCATGCCGATCCGGCCCAGGTCCCGGTGCGGATCGAGGCCCGGGGAGCACGCCCCGGCGAAGCGCCTCCCGAACTCCTCCCGCGAGAGCCGCCCCCGGATCGCGTCGCCCAGGACCTCCGCCTCCCCCCGGTCCCGGACGATCACGTACCGCCCCCCTTCCTCCGGGCGGACCCGGGAGACCGCGGCCCGCGCCTCGGGGTGGCCGGGCTTCCCGTGCAGGAGGACCGTGCGTCCCTCGCGCACGTGCCTCTCCACGCGACGGAAGACCGCGGTCACGCTCCCGCACGTGGCGTCCACCCGGAGGGAGCCGGCCTTCTCGAGTCTCGCGAGCAGGGGAAGCGGCACCCCGAACGCGGGCAGGATCACCACGTCGTCCGGCCCCGGCGGCGCCCCCCCGGCCCAGGGGTCGGGCGCGATCTCGATGCCCGCCTCCCGGAGATCCCGGTTCACGCCGGGATTGTGGACCAGCTCCCCCACCAGGAGGATCCTGCGGTCCGGATGGCGGCGCCGCGTCTCCCGGGCGAGGTCCAGCGCCCGGCGCACCCCGCGGCAGACTCCCCGCTTCCCGGCGAGGAGGAAGGTCACGTCCCGCTCGTCCTGGCTTCCCTCGGCGCGCATGAGTAACCTGCCGGGCCGCCCCGTCTTCCTCCGGGGCCCCCGGCGGACCGGAGAGAATACGACGCGGGCCGCGACCGGCGTAGGATCCCCGGCGTCGGCGCCGGGCCCCGCGGGCCGCGGCCGGGCCCGGACGGGGGAGGGCGGGGAACGAGGCCGGGGGGGAGGAACGATGCGAGGCGGTGCCGAAACGAGGCGGGACGCGGGCGGATCCCCCGGCCGGATCGGTCGCCCCGCCCGGCGTCCGTTCCGGGCGCTGCCGCGGGCGCCCCTCCTTCCCCTCCTCCTCCTCCTCGCGGCCCCTTCCTGCGCCGCCCGGCCGAAGCCCCGGGAGTGGGATCCCTTCCGGATCGAGGGCGCGGCGGACGTGCTCCGGGCGGTCGATCCCGAGGCGCGGGCCCGGGTGCGGAACTCCGTCCGCTTCCTCCACGAGCACTACGGATACGTCCCCGACGGCTCGTTCCGCGACCTCCGGGACCTGCGCGATCTCCTGGACCGGAAGGCCCTCCTCGGTCCGCTCCTCCGGGAGCCCGCGCTCTCCCTCGGCCGCGCCCTGGTCTCCCGTTTCGGCTACCGCTTCCGGCCCCGGGACGCGGCCCGCTGCGCGGCCGCCGCGGCCGGGCCGGCGGCGGGGGTCCTGGGCGACGAGCGGGCGGCGGCGCG
>JAOZQC010000124.1 GCA_029932425.1 Planctomycetota bacterium
AGCCCTCTCGAACCGAGGGCGGGACGATCCCCCGGTCCGGGCGGCGCCCAGCACCTCCGGGGAGTACCGGTACGCGTCGACCTGGAGGGGATTCGAGATCGGCTCCACCTCGACGCCGGGCGGCGCGGAGAGGGCGATGAACTCGATGACCACCCCCCCCGCCGCCTGGCCGATGCCGGTGGCGGCGGGATAACCCGCGGGGAACTCCGATCCCTCGTAGGCCCGGGTCCGGACCTCGTTGAAGACCTCGTAGGCCGGGCGGGCCGCGGGATCGCCGGGGCGGGGCTCGAGCACCCTCTCCACGTAGTTCCACTGGCGGACGACCCCGCCGAAGGTCATCCCCTCCCCCTCGAGGGCGGACGCCATCGCGGCGAAGGCCGCCCCCGCCCCCCCCGCGGGGTCGTCTCCCTCTTCCGGCGGGGAGGCCGCGACCCCGAAGACCTCCTTCAGGCCGCCGGCCTCGACCACGGTGCAGGGAACGCCGGCCCGGAGCCTCCGCGAGACCTCCACGCCGGGGCCCGGCCGGGCCCGGAGCTTCACCTCCGCGGCCACCGCCCCCCCGAACGGGGGCTGCGCCACCACCGCCGCGGGGGGAGAGGCGTTCCCGAAGAGCCGGCGCACCCGGGAGAGCACCTCCTTCTTCGCTCCCCGGTAGGCCCGGGCGTCGCGGGCGTCCACGAACAGCGTGAGGGCCAGCACCTCGCCGGGGCTCCGGCGGCGGAGCGGGGCCAGGACCTCGCCCGCGGGGCCCGGCCCCAGGACGGCGATCTCCAGGGGAATCACGCCCCGCTCCCCGCCGGCGACACCGGCACCGTCCCCCCCACCCGGGCCAGGTCCCGGAAGAACCCGGGATAGGACTTCGAGACGTGCTCCGCGCCCTCCACGGCCACCGGGCCCCGGGCGGCCACCGCCGCCGCGGCCACGGCCATGGCCACGCGGTGGTCTCCGTGGGACCGGGCGGTGCCCCCCGCCAGGGCTCCCCCGGTGATCCGCATGGCGTCCCCCCGCACCTCGATCCGGGCGCCGAGGCCGGTGAGCTCCGCGGCCACCGCCTCGGCCCGGTCGCACTCCTTCCGCCGCACGCGGGAGACCCCGAAGAGCACCGTCTCCCCCCGGCAGTGGCAGGCCAGCGCGGCGAGCGGGGGGAGCAGGTCCGGCACGTCCGTGACGTCGAAGGCGAAGGCCCGGAGGTCTCCCCGGGTCACCTCCACGCCCTCCGGCCGGATCTCCACCCCCGCCCCCGCGGCCACGAGCGCCTGCAGGACCAGGCGGTCGCCCTGGACCGAAGCGGGGTCCAGGCCGGTGACGAGGATCCTCCCCCC
The DNA here is from genome assembly GCA_029932425.1 of Planctomycetota bacterium. Taxonomy (GTDB): domain Bacteria; phylum Planctomycetota; class JAJSAM01; order JAJSAM01; family JAJSAM01; genus JAOZQC01. Next base: position 1,323 of record JAOZQC010000124.1, read on the forward strand.
CAGCGCCCCCAGGACCAAGAGGAACGCGGCCGCGCTCCAGTCGCCCTCCACGCGCCGGCGCCCGGCCCGGTACTCCTGGCCCCCGGGGATGAAGAATCGCCGGTGGCCTTCCCGCTCCACCCGGATCCCGCACTCCGCGAGGAGGGCCAGGGTCAGGTCCACGTAGGGCCGGCTGGCGAGGTTCCGGACATGGAGCGTGGAGTCCCGCGGGGCCCGCGGCAGGGCCAGGAGGAGCCCGGACAGGAACTGGGAGCTCTGGGAGCCGTCCACCTCCACCTCGCCTCCCCGAAGCGGCCCCGCCACCGTCACCGGAGGGAGACCGCCCGCGGTCCGGCAGCGGGCCCCGAGCCCGGCGAGGGGGCGCTCCACGTCGGTGGTGGGACGGCGCAGGAGGGAGCCCGTTCCCGTGAGCGTGAGCTCGCGCGGGGAGAGGGCGGCCACCGCCGTGAACATCCGCAGGCAGAGGGCCGATTCCCCGCAGTCCAGGACCGGGTCCCGGGGCGCCAGGCTTCCCGTGATCCGGACCGACTCCGGCGTGGACTGGACCTCCGCGCCGAGGGCGGCGGCGACGCGCAGGCCGGACCGGGCGTCCTCGCACCGGCTGGGGTTCAGGATCTCCGTCCTTCCCCCTTCCGCCAGAAGGGCCGCCGCCGCGATGCGCAGCATCACGCTCTTGCTCGGGGGCGCGGCCACCGTCCCGTCGATCGCGGTGGGTCGGACGATCTCCCTCACGGCGCCACCCCCTCGAGGTGAGCCCGGAGCGCCTTCACCTCCCGCGCGAGCCGGGCGAACGCCGCCGGCTCGATCTGCTGGCCGTTGTCGGAGAGCGCCCGGGGGGGATCTCGGTGGACCTCGATGAGCAACCCGTCGGCGCCCGCGGCCACCGCGGCCAGGCTCAGGGGACGGACGAGATCGGCGCGTCCCGTGCCGTGGGAGGGATCGACGATCACGGGGAGAGGGGAAAGGGCCTTCACGGCGGGCACCGCGGAGAGGTCCAGGGTGTTGCGGGTGGCGGTCTCGAAGGTGCGGATCCCGCGCTCGCAGAGCACCACGTCCTCGTTCCCGCCGGACAGGATGTAGTCCGCGGCGGCGAGCCACTCGTCGAGGGTGGCGCTCATACCCCTCTTCAGGAGGACCGGCCGGTCGACGTGGCCGAGCTCCTTCAGGAGGGGGTAGTTGCGCATGCTCCGGGAGCCCACCTGGAACATGTCGGCCACCCGGCCCACCTTGTCGATGTCCCGGGGATCCAGGACCTCGGTGACCACCGCCAGCCCCGTCTCCTCGCGGGCCTTCGCCAGGATCGCCAGGCCCGCCTCCCCGAGCCCCTGGAAGTCGTGCGGCGAGGTCCGGGGCTTGTAGGCCCCGCCCCGCAGCATGTGGGCGCCCGCCGCCGCCACCGCCCGGGCCGCCGCCAGGGTCTGGGCCTCGCTCTCCACGGCGCAGGGCCCCGCGATGAGGACGAAGTCGCGGCCCACGGCGTGTCCTCGAACCATGACGGTCCGGCGAGGGGCGGGCCCCCTCTCCGTGCCTCCGTCTCCGTTCATGACCGATCGCTCCCCACTTCGGGCATCGGCGCCTCCGGGCCCGCGACAGGAATAGGAACCACCGGCGGCGGCGCGAGTTTCGGACGATCCGCCCCCGGACCTTCTTCCCGGGGCCGCTCCCGCGCGTTCCTCGCCCGCCGCCCGCCATGATCCCGCCTGCCTCCCCCCGGTGCACGGTTTCGTCCGGCCGCACGCGGCGATCCCCGGGCCGGCGGTCCCCGGCCTTTTCCGCAGCTGCACGGTTGCCGTCCGGCGCCGGCCGCCGTACCCTTGGGGAGGGGTGAGAGGAGACGGATGGCCCCGAACCCGCGGCCGCCCGCAGCGCGGATTCTCGTCGTCGATGACGACCCGGGCGTCCTCGCCTTCGTCCAGGACGTGCTCTCCTCCCTGCCGGTGCAGGAGATCGTGGCCGTCGAGAGGGGCGACCGGGCGGTGTCGCTCCTGGGACGCGAGGCCTTCGACCTCGTACTGGTGGACCTCCGGCTCCCGGAGGTGGACGGCCTCGGGGTCCTCGCCGCGAGCCGGGAGGCCGATCCCGACTGTCCCGTGGTCATGTTCACGGGCGACCCCACGGTGGAGACCGCCGTCCAGGCGCTGAAGCAGGGCGCGGCCGACTACCTCGTGAAGCCGCTCGGCGCGGGCGCGCTCCTGGCCGTGTCGGAGAGACTCCTGGAGGCGGGCCGGCTGCGGCGGGAGCACCGCCTCCTCCGGCGCCGGCTCGACCGGCCCCCGGAGTTCCGCAAGATCGTGGGCGACAGCCCGGCGATCCACCGCACCATCGACCTGGCGGCCCGCCTGGCGACCTCGGACGTGGACGTGCTCATCGTGGGGGAGACGGGCACCGGGAAGGAGCTGGTGGCCCGGAGCATCCACCGGCGGAGCACGCGGAAGGACGGGCCGTTCGTTCCCGTGGACTGCGGCGCCATCCCCGGCGATCTCCTGGAGAGGGAGTTCTTCGGTCACGTGAAGGGCGCCTTCACGGGCGCCGAGGCCCGGGGGATCGGCCTGCTGGAGTATGCCCACGGCGGGGTTCTCTTCCTGGACGAGGTGACCTCGCTCGCCCCGCCCCTCCAGGCGAAGCTCCTCCGCACCCTGCAGGAACGCGCCTTCCGGCGCCTCGGCTCCGTCCGGGAGATCCGGGTGGACGTGCGGGTCATCTCCGCCGCGAACCGTGACCCCGGGGAGCTCGTCCGGGCGGGCAAGTTCCGGCAGGACCTCTACTACCGGCTCAACGTGGCGCGGGTGCAGGTTCCCCCGCTCCGCGAGCGACGGGAGGACATCCGGCCCCTGGCCCTGCACTTCCTGGAACTCGTGGACCCCGGTCTCTCCTTCTCGGAGGAGACCCTCGAGGTCCTCGCCGCCTACCCGTGGCCGGGCAACGTGCGCGAGCTGGAGAACGTGGTCCGCCGGATGGCGGCGGTGGCCGCCGGGAACCGGCTGGAGCCCGAGGACCTCCCCGACGAGATCCTCTCCGAGGCCGGCTACCGGGACCGCGTGCCGCCGCGGGGCTTCCTCGATCTCCGGGAGGCCCACGTGGCCGCCTTCGAGCGGGACTACCTCACGCGGCTGCTCCGGCGCACCGGGGGGGACGTCTCCCGGGCGGCGCGGGAGGCCGGGCTCCCGCGGGGGAGCCTGTACCGGCTGCTGAAGCGCCACGGGCTCCTCCCGTCCGCGTTCCGAAAGGGAGGGGCCGGGCCTTCCGGGGACCCTGTCACCCCCGCGTGAATCCGGGTGCCCGGTCCGTCTCGCCGGAGTGACACCTCCGCCCCCCGCCCCGGGGCTCCGTCCGGCGGAGAACCCCCTCTTCCCCCCCGCGGGGAGGCTCCCGGGAGGGGCGGGGTCCGATCCGCCCCTCCCCGGCACGGGATTCGTTGAGTGCGGGGACGGCGATGAAGCCGCCGAGTGGGCAAGGAACGGTGGGGGGCACAGGAGGGTATCGGGATGCGATCGATCCTCCTGGCGGACGGCTGCTCCACGGACGCCCGGATCTTCCGCACCTGCGTGCCTCCGGACGTGCTCGTCCGGGAGGCCCGGGACGGCCGGGAGGCCCTCCGGGTGCTCGAGGAATGGCCGGCGGGGACCCACCCCGATCTCGTCGTTCTCGCGTACCGGCTCCCCCGGCTCTCCGGCCCGGACCTGGTCCGGGCCGTGCGCCGGCGGGTGGCCGCCGGTGAAGCGCCGGTGATCGTCCTGACCCCCGTGCCGGACGAGGCGGCGGAGGCCGCCGCCCGGACCGCGGGGGCGGACGAGGTCTTCGCGAAACCGATCGCGCGGGAGGAGTTCGCGTCGAGGGCACGGGCGATCCTCCGGCGCTGGCTGTCCTCCGGTTAGCCGCGGGCGGAGCCTTCCCGGCGCGGGCCGGGGCGCGGTCCTCCCGGACGCCTTGCCGCCGGCGAAACCGCTTCGCCGGGAAAGGAGCCGTGGGATGGGGGCTCGATCGGAAGGCGACGGGGCCGGGCGAAGAATCCTGGTGGTGGACGACGACCCGGGAGTGCGCGAGGTCCTCGAGGCGGGGCTGCGGGAAGCGGGGTTCGAGGTGGCGGCGGCCGGCTCCTTTGCGGCGGCGCGCGAGCGCGTGGGCCGCGGGCGGTTCGACCTGGCCCTGGTGGACCAGATGCTCCCGGAGCCCGCCGGGGTGGAGATCCTCGATCTCCTCCGGCGGCGGGATCCCTCTTGCGTGCGCATCCTCCTGTCCGGCCACGTGGACCTGCCCCTGGCCCTGGACGCCGTGAACCGGGGGGAGGTGGCCCGGGTGATCCCGAAACCCTTCGACCTCGACCGGCTCCTCGCGGAGATGCGGGCGGCGCTGGCGTCGAAGGAGGAGCGGGGGGGGCCGGGCGCCGGGAGGCGGCGGGCCCGGGAGGAGCGGCTCCTGCGGGCGGCCTTCGAGGAGAGGCGCTTCCACCTCGTCTTCCAGCCGATCGTGCGCGCCGCGGACGGGGTCCCGGTGGCGTGCGAGGCCCTCCTCCGGTGCACCCACGCCCGCCTCTCCCACCCGGAGGCGGTCCTCCGGGCCGCGGAGAGAGCGGGGCTCCTCCCCGCCGTGGCGGACGAGGTCGTCCGGCTGGCGGCCCGGGCCCTCCCCTCGCTGCCCCCGCACATCCTCCTCTTCCTCAACCTGCATCCCCGGGACTTCGAGGCCGCGGACGACCTGCTCCGCCGCCTCGCGACGCTCCGCCCGTGGGCCGACAGGATCGCGATCGAGATCACGGAGCGGGCGGACGTGGGCGCCATCCCCGGGATCGAGGAGAAGGTGGAGAGGATCGCCGGTCTCGGCTTCCGGCTGGCCCTGGACGACGTGGGGGCGGGGTACAACTCCCTGAACGTCCTCGCCGGCCTCTGCCCGCACTACCTGAAGATCGACCGGGGCCTGGTCGAGGGGGTGGACGGGCATCCCCGCAAGCGCGGCCTGGTGCGCCTGCTCGTGGAGTTCGCGGGCGAGATCGAGGCCCTCGTCATCGCGGAGGGCGTGGAGACCGCCGGGGAGGAGAGGGTGCTCCGCGAGGCCCGGGTGGACCTCCTCCAGGGCTTCCGGTTCGGCAGGCCCGGGCCCCTCCCCCTCGCCCGCGGCCCGGGGCTCGGGGTCTCCCCGGGGCCTCCCGCGGGAGGTCCGGGTCCCGGGGCGGCGCCCGGTCAGCCCTTCCGGAAGCCCGTGTAGAGGCCGAGGCCGGCGAGGCCCGCGGAGGGGAGGCTCCCCGTGAGGAACGAGGTGACGCTGGCGAACTGGTCGCCGATGGTGGCGGACCAGCCCCGGAAGGCGGCGTCGATGACCTCCCAGTGGACCTCGATCCACCCCGCGGAGGCGAGGAGGAAGAGGGAGGCCACCCAGAGCCCGGCCAGGACGATGGCGATCCGGAGGAAGGTGCGGAAGGTGAAGGCGAGAATGAAGGCCACGAAGAAGCTGATGCCTCCCCGGAGGAGCGCGGGGGACCAGGGATTCCCGGAAGGCGGCTCCTCGGCGAGGGGCTCGGCGGGAGCGGGCGACCCGGGGAGAGGGGTGTCGCCGGGGAGGAGGGCGCGGGCGCCGGGCCCGGGGGCCGGACCGGGCGCCGTGCCGCTGGCCGCCGGGTACTCGGGTACCAGGGCGCCGGGACCGCCGCCCCCCACGAGCGCCAGCACCCCGCCGGCGGCGAGGAAGAACGCGGCGACGATCACCGCCCCGACCTTCCACGGCCGCCACCGGTAGGACCACCTTCCCCCCCCGGCGGCGGGCGGGCCGTTCTCCGTGCCTCCGTTCCCGGTCATGGGTCCGCTCTCCCGTCCACCCTTCCCCCTTCCCGTCCCATTCTCCCCGGCCCGGCCCCCCGCGGGAAGAACGACCCTCCGGGGACGCCTCCGGAGGGAGAGCGGCCCGGGCCCCCCAAAGACAACCCGAACTATCTGCAAAGTTTTGTGCGGGGAATCCAATTAGGACCATGAGCGGGTACAGGTTCTGTCTGCAACAGGCGGATCGACATGAAGACGAAGTTCACGGTGGCAGCGGTGGTCCTGGCGCTGACCGCGATGTCGGCCTGGGCGGGCACGGTGAAGATCGAGATCGGGAGCCCCCACCAGAGCGGGTTCGGGGGTGGCGAGTTCAAGATCACCGTCCTCACGACCATCGAGGCTCCCAGCGGGTTCGACGACATCCTCCCGGGTTCCTGGTTCGACACGTTCTGCGTCGAGACGGACGAGTACTTCCATCCCGGAAACACGTACTACGCGGTGTGGTCGAACGCCGCGATGGGCGGGGGCAGCAACGTCTCCGGGGACACGGGGACGGATCCCCTGGACGATCGCACGGCCTACCTCTACACGCGCTTCGTGGAAGGATCTCTCCGGGCGGCGAGTGGCGAGAGCGGCACGCACTACGGCTCCCCCGACGACGCGGAGGCCCTGCAGAGGGCCTTCTGGTTCCTGGAGGAGGAGAACGGGGGAGCGAACAACTACTACGCCCAGCTCGCGACCTCGGCGGTGGGCGCCGGCTGGTCCAATCCGGGGAACGTCCGCATCCTGCAGCTCTGGGACACCTGGAGCCCCGCGGCGGGTTACAGCGGGAACCACCAGGACCAACTCGTCTACTTCGACGAGGGTACGCCTCCCCAGGAGGAGGTTCCCCTGCCCGCCTCCGCCTGGCTCGGTCTGGGCCTCCTGGCCGCCCTGGGGGTGGGACGGCGTCTCCGGCGGCGGCGCGAGAACACGGCCCTCTCCTGACGAGTCCGCGGGAGGGCGGTTCTCCGGGAAGACGGTGAGGGCGCGCGGCGGAAGGTCGCGCGCCCTCCTGGATTCCGGGCCGAAAGGAGGGCCGGGCGCGCCGCGGGCCGGGGGGCGCAG
>JAOZQC010000125.1 GCA_029932425.1 Planctomycetota bacterium
CGCTGGCCGCGGAGGCGCTCGGCAACCGCCGCGACCGCGGTGCGGCCGGGGCCCTCCGGAAGATCGTCCACGACGAGACCGAGGACGCCGCCGTCCGGAAGAAGGCGATCGAGAGCCTCTACCTGGTCCTGCGGAGCGCGGCGGTGCCGGATCTGGTGAAGGTGCTCGGGAACGCCGGCGACGAGAGCGTCATGGCCGCGGCCGCCGCCACCCTGGGAGACGCGAAGGCGCCCCAGGCGGTGGACGCCCTCCTCACCGGCCTCGAGGACTTCAGCGCGCGGGTGCGGCTCTCCTGCGCGGTGGCCCTGGGCAAGATCGGCTCCCGGAAGGCGGTGAACGGGCTGGTGGGAGTACTCGACGACGAGAGCGACGCCGTGCGGGCGGAGGCCGCCAAGGCCCTGGAGGTGCTGGGGAGCCGGAAGGCGGTGCCCGGCCTGATCGCCCTGCTGGAGGACTCCGAGGACGACACCTCCCTCACGAACGCCACCCGGGCCCTCTCGAAGATCACGGGCCGGAAGCTCGTCTACTCCCCCGACGACCCTCCGAAGAAGCGCCGGGAAGTGCTCGAGGCCTGGAAGAAGTGGTGGGCCGAGCACGAGAAGGAGTACTGACCGGAGGAGAGGTCGGCGCGATCCCCGAGGGAAACCGCCGGGGATCGTCAGCCGCGCCGGAGGACCTCCCGGGCCCGCTCCATGTCCGGGGGGAGGGGGGCGGTGATCGTCAGCCGCTCCCCGGTGAGGGGGTGGCGGAAGGTCAGCCGCGCCGAGTGGAGGGGGTAGCGGTCCAGGATCGTCTCTCCGTCCACCACCAGGGGCCGGCCGTCGCCGTACAGGCCGTCGGCCACGAGCGGGGTGCCGATCCACTGCATGTGCACCCGGATCTGGTGGGTGCGTCCCGACTTCGGCAGGAGCCGGAGGTAGGCGTGCGTCCCGTAGTCCTCCAGGGTCTCGTAGAGGGTGAGGGAGGGCTCCCCGTACTCGTGGACCCGCATGGGGAGGCCGTTTCTCGCCTCGGGGTCCCGGGCGATGGGGGCCTCCACCTCTCCCGAGGGCGGATCCGGGCGGCCCGCGACGACGGCCCGGTACTCCTTCTCCACCTCGCGCTCCGCGAACTGCCGGCCCAGCTCCGCCCGCACGTCGTCCCGCTTCGCCACCAGGAGGACGCCGGAGGTGTGTTGGTCCAGGCGGTGGGCGAGCTTGGGCACGACGTCCCGGGCGGGATCGTCCGTCCGCCGGTACCGGAGGTGGAGCGCGTTGATGATGGTGTCCATCTGGTGCCGGCCCACGGGATGCACCACGTACCCCGCGGGCTTGTCGATGGCCACCAGGACCTCGTCCTCGTAGAGGACGGGCAGGGGGATGTCCGCGGGATCGAACGGGTCCCCCCGGCGGCGCAGCGTCACGAGGATCTCGTCGCCCGGGCGCACCGGCCGCGAGGCCTTGCCCGGACCGCCGTTCACGGTGACGCTCCCCTCCCGGATCCTCTCCTTCAGGTGCTCCCTCGACCGCCAGGGGAAGCGCGCCCGCAGGAAGCGGTCGAGGCGGAGGCCGTCCTCCTCCGGGCGCACCACGAGCCGGGTCTCGTTCTCCGCGCGGCCGAGATCGGGGGGGATCCGCGACATGGCGCGGATTGTAGCATGCTATCATCCGCCGAATGGCGACCCGGGCACACCTGGCCCTGCTCCGCAGGCTCTCCCGGCGGGACGCGCGGCGGGAGCACGGGCTCTACCTGGTCGAGGGGCGCCGCCTGGTGGGCGAGGCGCTCCTCTCCGGGGCCCCGGTGACGGAGGTGCTCGCCACCCAGCGCTTTCTCGACTCCCCCGGGGGGCGGGAGATCCGGGCGCTGCTCTCGGACCGGGCTCCCCTGGACCGCATCTCCGAGCGGGACCTCCTCCTCCTGGCGGACACCCGGACCCCCCAGGGGGTCCTGGCCGTGATCGCCCGGAGGCCCCCGGACCGGGAGGTGCTCGGGAAGGAGGGGCTCTTCCTGGCCCTGGACGGGGTGTCCGATCCCGGGAACGTGGGCACGCTGGTCCGCACCGGGGACGCCTTCCGGGCGCGGGCCGTCCTCGCGGGGCCGGGGAGCGCGGACTTCGAGAACCCCAAGGTGCTCCGGGCGGCCATGGGGTCGAGCTTCCACCTGCCGCTCCTCGTCACGGACGACCTGGCCGCCGAGCTCGAGAGGATGCGCGAGGCGGGGGCGGAGGTGCTGGCCGCCGTTCTCGACGGGACGGACGTGTACTCCTGCCGGAGCCTGGCCCCTCGGGTGGTCCTGGTCCTCGGAAACGAGGCCCGCGGGATCTCCCCGCCGGTGCTGGAGAAGGCGGATCGCCGGGTGACCGTGCCCTGCCCCGGCCCCGCGGAGTCGCTGAACGTGGCCGCCGCGGGCGCCATCCTCAGCGCCCGGGTGGCCCGGATGATGGGAGGGTTGGAGTGACGGAGGAGAGGGTGGAGTACGGCGTGGAGATCGAGGGCCTGACCCGCGTCTACGAGGGAGGGAAGACGGCGGTGGAGGATCTCACCCTGCGCGTGCGGAAGGGGGAGTTCTTCGGCTTCCTGGGGCCGAACGGGGCGGGGAAGTCCACCACGATCAAGATCCTCTGCGGTCTCCTGCGCCCCACCTCGGGGACGGCGCGGGTGCTGGGGTGGGACGTGGAGCGCCGGCCCCTCGAGGTGAAGAGGCGGGTGGGCCTCCTCCCGGAGGAGATCAACACCTACGAGCGCCTCACGGGGTACGAGCTGCTCGTGTTCACGGGGAGGATGTACGGCCTCTCCCGCGAGGTGGCCGCCGAGCGGGCCCGGAAGCTCCTGGAGTTCCTGGAGATCGCCCGGCCGGACCGCTCGAAGCTCCTCCTCGACTACTCCATGGGGATGAAGAAGAAGGTCCTCCTGGCCGCGGCCCTGATCCACGGGCCGAAGGTGCTCTTTCTCGACGAGCCCTTCAACGGCATCGACGCCGTGACCGGGCGCGCCATCCGCGAGGTCCTCTCCCGGGCCGCCGCCGAGGGGGTGACGATCTTCTTCTCCTCGCACGTCCTGGAGATCGTGGAGAAGCTCTGCTCCCGCATCGCCATCATCCACGAGGGGCGGCTCCGGGCGATCGGCGACCTCGAGGAGATCGCGGCCCAGGCGGGCCGGCCTCCCGGCTGTTCCCTGGAGGACATCTTCGTGGATCTCGTGGGCGGCGGCGGCGATCGCGGGGAGCTCCCGTGGATCCGGGGGTGATCCGGAGCGTTCGGCTCCTCCTCTGGCTGCGCTTCCGGATCATGTTCCGCGGCGGGAGGGGGAGAGGGGTCGCGCTGGTGATCGCGTGCGCCACCATGGGGCTCTTCTCGCTGCTGGCGGCCGGCTTCATCGGCGACCTGACCCTCGCGTTCCGGGCGACGGGGAACCCGCGGCTCCCGGCCGCCTGGGTGCACCTGTTCCTCCTCCTGGTGTACGCGGCGCTCGTGCTCCTGCCGCTCCTGGGCTTCGCGGCCTCCGAGTTCTACGACGTCACGAAGCTCTTCCACTTCCCCGTCTCCCACCGGGCGGTGTTCACGGCCCGCGTCCTGGGACTCCTGGCGGGGCCCTCCGTGCTCTTCTTCGCGCCCTCCCTGGTCGCGGTGGTGATCGGCCTGCCGGGAGGGGTGGGGACGGGGCTCCTCCGGGGGGTGCTCCTGGTCGTCTTCCTCTTCCACGCGGTGACCGTGGCGGAGGTGCTGCAGCTCATGCTGCTCCACGTGCTCCGGTCCCGGAGGTTCCGGGACCTGGCGGCGGTGGCCTCCGCCCTCGTGGCCGCCGGCTTCTACGTCCTCTTCCAGCTCGGCATGAGGAACGGGAGCCCGGCGCGGAACCTGGCCGCCTTCCTGGACCGGGGCTTCACGGACTACCTCGCCCCGATCCCGTGCTACTGGGTCTCCTCCCTGGTCGCCCCCGGGGCGGGAGCCGGGGCGGTGCTGCTCTTCCTCTTCGGGCTCCTTCCCCTCACCGGCCTCCTCGTGGTGCTCGCGGGGCACCTGCAGGAGAAGGCCTTCCACGGCGAGATCCCCATCGCGGTGCCGCGGGAGCGGGCGGTGAAGGCGGATCGCCCGCGCCCGGCCCCCTTTCCCCTCTCGCTGGTGCCGGGCGCGGTGCGGGCCCTGGCCGGGCAGCAGTGGCGGGCCCTGGCGCGCGATCCCGCGGTGAAGAGCCTGCTCATCCAGCAGACGGTCTTCGTCCTCCTCCCCGTGGCCCTCCCCCTTCTCGCCTCCTCGCGGGGGCGGATGCCGGGGTGGGGCATGCTGGGGAAGATCGGGATCGGCGGCGTGGCCTTCGTGGCCTCCCAGCTCTGCCTGAACCTCTTCGGCCTGGAGGGGCCGGGCGTCGTCCAGCTCCTCGTCACCCCCGTGTCCCGGAGACGGATGATCGCGGGGAAGGTGCTGGGGACCCTGGCCCTGGGCGTTCTCCTGCTCGCGGGCTTCCTCCTTCTCCTGGGAGGCGTCTTCCTCGGCCTCGGCGCCCCGCCCCGCCCCGCCGACCTCCTCGTGCTCTTCCTGAACGGCGGCGCCGCGCTGCTCATCGTCTCCGCGGTGGGGGCCGTGACCTCCGTGATCTCCCCTTTCCGGGTCGCCGTCCGGGGCCGGGGCGCGCTCGCCCAGCAGCGGGTGGGGGCCCAGGAGGGGTGCCTCCGGACTCTCGTGATCTTCCTGGGCCTGGCGGTGGCCGCGGTCCTGGCGGCCCCCGTGTTCCTCCTGGCGGGCGCTCCCGGCTCCGCGCTCCTCGGCCTGGCCTGGGGCGTGCTCCTCCTCGTCCTGGGGGTGGGGTGGGCCGGCGGCCTGCTCCGGGGGAGGGAGGAGGAGATCCTCCGGGCCCTCGCTCCCTGAGCCCGCCTCGCTCGCGAGGGCCCCGCCCTCGGGCGTCGTCCGCCCGCGAAGGCCCCGATCCCGCGGCCCTCCTTCGCGCCGCTCCGGGCCCGGGCGGCCGGGGGAATCGGGGTCCGGCCCGGAATGGGCTCGAGTGCTCCCCTTCCCCGGCCGATAGAGAGGCGAGCTTCCCGGAACGGGAAGGCGAGCCACGGTGGGGTCATGCCGAAAAGCCTGTTTCCCCTGATCGCGAAGCGGATCGATTCGATCCCCACGCTCCCGGTCACGCTGCACCGGGTGCGACGGGCCGCCCGCCGCGACGCGGCGGGGAGCTCGGAGCTGGCCCGGCTCGTGGAGGTGGACCCGGCCCTCACCGCCAAGGTGCTCCGGGTCATGAACAGCCCCTTCTACGAGAAGCGGTTCCGGATGTCGACCCTCACCCACGCGGTGGCGATGCTGGGGCGGACGGCCCTGGGGCGGCTCGCGGAAGGGATCGACGTGTTCCCCGAGCGCGACCCCGGGGCGGGCGGCCTCGACCCCTACGCCTTCTGGGAGCACTCCCTGGCGGTGGCCGCGGCGTCCCGCGCCATCGCCCGGGAGGTGGGCTATGACCTGCCGGAGGAGGCGTACGTGGGAGGGCTCCTCCACGACCTCGGCGTGGTGGTCCTCCACCTCTACGCCTCGGAGGAGGACTTCGATCGCGTGCGGGGGGAGGTGGAGGGCGGGGTTCCCGTGGAGACCGCGGAACGGCGCATCCTCGGCATGGATCACTGCCAGGTGGGGGCCCTCGTCGCCGAGCAGTGGCGCTTCCCGCGCATCCTGAAGGACGTGATCCAGTTCCACCATGCCGAGCTCTCCCGCATCCGCTCCCTGGACGGCCGGCACCAGTGGATGGTGGGGATCGTCTCCGCCGCGAACCGGATCTGCTGGGCCTTCGGGCTGGGCTCGAAGGCCGACGCGCACCGCCGCTCCGACGATCTCCCGGGCCTCACCGGCGTGAGCCTGAAGCCGGAGCAGGTCGAGGCCGTCCTGGATGCGGTGGGCGAGGACCTGGAGAGGGCGCTCGACCTCCTCGAGGTCCGTCCCGCGGAGGGAGAGGACGCCCTCGGCGCCCTCCGCCGGGAGAGCGGGGCCGCCGCCCCGGAACTCGGCGCCGGAAGCCCGCGCCCGTCCCCGGCCAGCCGCCTGGCCCTGGTGGGGGAGGTGATCCGGCGGGCCCGTCGGGGGCACAACATGCAGGACGTGCTGCGCACCTCGCTCTCCTCGATCCAGTCCGGCCTCGGCATGGACCGCCTGATCTTCCTGGGACTGGACCCCGACGACGAGCGGCTCCTCGGCAAGTACGTGTTCGACGAGACGCTCATGGAGGTGGAGATCCGAGGGCTCGAGCTGCCCCTGAACCCCGACGGCGTCATCGGGGCCGTCCTCCGCGACCACCGGGCCCTCCTCGTGGACAACTGGGCCACCGACGGCGCCCTGCTCGGGCATCTCGGGGTGGTGGAGGTGGCGGCGGCGCCGCTCATCGTGAACCAGAACTCCCTCGGCATCGTGGTGGTGGACTCCCTCTTCCGGAACCGGGAGATCACGGACCTCGACGTACAGCTCCTGGGGGTGCTCACCACCCATCTCGCCCTCGCCGTGGAGAACCTCCTCCTGGATTGCCAGGTCTCCCACCTGCGGGCCCTGGCCGCCAAGGACGAGCTCACCGGGATCAACAACCGCCGCAACCTCATGAAGCTCCTCCAGAAGGAGATCGAACGGGCGAAGCGCTACTCCTCGCCCATCTCGGTGGTCATGGTGGACATCGACCACTTCAAGCGCTTCAACGACCGGTACGGGCACCAGGCGGGGGACGAGATCCTCGCCGAGGTGGCCCAGCTCATCGTGGCCGTGAGCCGCGACATCGACGTGATCGGCCGGTACGGGGGGGAGGAGTTCATGGTGGTCCTGCCGGAGACCCACCCGGATCAGGCCATCGTGTACGCGGAGCGGCTGCGGACCACGATCGAGCGGTTCGGCCGGGACAGCCGGCGGGACTATCCCGAGTGCGAGCTCTCCATCTCCCTGGGGGTCACCGCCCTCACCGGCCCGGAGGACGATCTCGAGCGGATGATCCACCGGGTGGACCAGGCGCTGTACGCGGCGAAGGAGCGGGGTCGCAACCGCGTGTGCGTGGACTGACCCGGTCCGGCCGTCGATCCCCGGAAACCGCGCCGCCTCCGGTTACAATGCCCCGTCCATGGATGATCGACGCCGGAAGGGAACCGTGACCGCGGTGGATGCGAAGGGGGCCTTCGTCCACGCGGACGGGGAACGCCTCTTCTGCCGCATCCGCGGGCGGTTCTTCGAGGACCTCCGCGGGGAGAAGCGTCCCCTGGCGCCCGGAGACGAGGTGACGGTCCTCCTCGCCGGCCCCGGCGAGGGGACGATCGAGGAGATCCACCCGCGCCGCACGAAGCTCTCCCGGCCCTCCGGCCACCGGGGCGAGGAGGAGCAGGTGGTGGCCGCGAACGTGGACCGGCTGGCGATCGTGGTCTCCGTGCGGAACCCTCCCCTCCGGCCGGGGCTCATCGACCGGCTCATCGTGGCCGCCGTGAACCACCGGCTCGAGCCCTTCGTGGTGATCAACAAGGTGGACCTGGGGAAGGAACGCCGGGTCGCCGCCGTGAGGAAGACCTACGAGGACCTGGGCTACCGGGTCCTCCGCACCTCCGCCGTCACGGGGACGGGGATCTCCGAGCTCCACGAGGAGCTGAAGGGCCGCACCACCGTTCTCGCGGGCCACTCCGGGGTGGGCAAGTCCTCCCTCCTCAACGCCATCGAACCGGGCCTGCACCTGAAGGTGGGGGAGGTGAGCCGGGCCACCCGGAAAGGGCGCCACACCACCACCCGGGCGGAGCTCCTTCCGATCCCGGGCGGCGGGTTCGCGGTGGACACGCCGGGGGTCCGGGCCTTCGGGCTGTGGGACCTCGACCGGGCGGACCTCGACATCTTCTTCCGGGAGTTCGAGCCCCTCATCGAGCGCTGCCGCTTCCACAACTGCACCCACGCCCACGAGCCCGACTGCGCGGTGCGGGCCGCCGTCCGGGCCGGCGAGCTGAACCCGGACCGCTACGCCGCCTACCTCCGGATCCTGGAGAGCCTGTCGTAGGGTGGCAGGATCCTCCGTACACCTTCCGCGCCACGGCGGCGGGGCCGTCGGTTCCGGAGGGCCGGGCCGGGGCCCGGGTGCGCTCCCTCTTCCGGCGGGACCGGGCGTGACACGGTGGCACGATCCTCCGTACACCTTCCGCGCCACGGCGGCGGGGGCGTTCGTTCCGGAGGCTTCCGGTCGCCGCGCCGGG
>JAOZQC010000126.1 GCA_029932425.1 Planctomycetota bacterium
CCGGGGGAGTTCTCGCTGGCCGGGCTGTGCTTCGAGGTCTCCCGGGCCTACCTCGCCGAGGGGGCGACCCTCTCCGGCGAGAAGGGCGCCCGGAGCATCCAGTCCGCCACGGACGAGGAGGGCGTCCGCAAGCTGATCCTGGGCGGAGGCGGAAACCGGGTCTCCCTGGTGGGGAGCGCTCCCTTCCGGCTGAAGCTGTCCGCCGGCGCCACGCTGCTCCTGGCCTGCCTCACCCCCGCCTCCCCCCCCGCGGTGGGAGTACGAGCTCATCACCGACTTCACGGGGGAGCGCTCCGAGGCCCAGGCCGTCCTGGTCCAGGCCACGGGGGCCAAGGCGAACGGGCGGCTCGGGGAGGCCATCCGGCTCTACGACCGGGTGGTCAACGAGTTCCCGTTCGACGAGACCCGCCTCGCCCGGGCGGAGAAGGAGCGGGACGAGCTCGTGACCCGCGGCGAGGAACGCCTGGCCGAGGCGGAACGGATCCTGAACGGAGCGCGGGCGTTCTTCGACGAGGACGACCTGGAACGGGCGCGGGCCCTGGCCCTGAGGATCGCGGAGGACTACGCCGGCCACGAGATCGCGGCGAAGGCCGCGACCCTCGCGGAGCAGGCCGCGGCGTCCCTGGCGGAACTCCGCCGGCGCCGCCGGGCGGTGGTGGTGGAAGGATTGAAGCGCCGGGTGGAGGACTACCGGCGGAGGGGCATGGAACGGCTCGCCGGCGAGCTGGAGCGCCGGATCGCCAAGCTGACGAAGGAGTAGGGACATGGCATCCACCGGCACCGGGGTCGTGATCGGCTCCCACTCCCTGAAGGTGGTCCAGGCGCGCCGGAAGGGCGGGATCCTCCGTCTCACCCGGGTGGTCCATCTGAAGCTCGATCCGAAGGAGGCCGGGCGACCCTTCGATGCCCGGAAGCGCGAGTACCTGGCCACCCTCCTCCGGAACGCGGGGGTGCGGCCGGACGAGGCGGTGGTGGGGCTGACGGGGCGGGATCTCATCATCCGCTACACCCATGTTCCGCCCGTGCCCGACTGGCGCCTCGACATGCTCATGAAGTTCGAGATCGACGAGGTGAGCGAGCAGTCCGGGGGCGAGGTCTCCGCGGACTACCGGCGGCTCGACCTGGCCGAGAGCGTGTCCGCGGATCACACCGTGCTCGTGGCTCTGGCGAAGAACGCCTCGCTCCTGCCCCGGATCGAGGTGCTCCGCGGCGCGGGCCTGCGTCTCATGGGGGCGTGTCCGAACTCGATCGGCATGTTCCACGCGTTCGTCACCACCGCGAAGATCCGGTCCGGCGAGGTGACCCTCCTCATGCACATCGGGGCGGAGAATACCGACATCGCCATCCAGAAAGACGGCCGGCTCCTCTTCGCGCGGAACGTCTCCGGGGGAGGGCGACTCTTCACGGAGGCCATCATGAACCAGTTCCGCGTGGACTACTCCCGCGCGGAGAAGATGAAGGCGCAGAAGACGAACGTGGCGCCCCGCGCCCGGGCGCGCTACGCGGACTCCCTGGAAGAGAAGCTGGCGAACGCGGCCATGGGGGTGACGGGGCAGTTCGTCTCCATGGTCCACTCCTCCGTGATGTTCGCGAAGGCCCAGACGAAGATCCAGGACCTGTCCGTGGACCGGGTGGTGCTCACGGGCGGAGGCGCGAACCTCCGGGGCCTTCCGGAGTACCTGGAGTCGAACCTCGGCATTCCGGTGGAGCTCTACGATCCGAGCGGGGCGGTGGACGCATCGGGCCTCCCGCCGGACCAGAAGGAGGTCTTCGAGTACGACCCCAAGGCGATGACGGTGGCGGTGGGGCTGGCCTCCCTGGGCATGGACCGGGACGCCTTCCGCCTTCTGGTCCTCCCCGAGGAGTACCGGAGAAAGCGGCGTTTCCGGGAGCGGGACGTCTGGATGATCGGGGCGGGGGCGGTGACCGCGGCGCTCATCGCCGTCCTCTTCTACGTCTCGAGCCGCGACCACGGCGACGCGATGCGCTACTCGCTCCGCCTCTCCCGCATCGACCGCGAGCAGAAAGGACGCATCGCCGAGCTGGCGGAGGCCCGCGAGGGATACCGCGCCGCGCTGCGGAAGTGGGTGGCCCTCCGGGACGCGGTCCGCACCGGTCCCGCCCTCCACCGGGCCCTCGCCCTGGTGGGCGGCGTCATCCGGGATCGGGGCTTCAACGAGATCCACATCACCTCCGTGCGGACGGGGACGGAGGCGCTGACGGAACGCCCGAAGGACGGGGGGAGGCTCGACGAGCCGCCCCCGAAACCCGGGGAGGGCCCTCCCCTGACGATCCTCTCCCGGGTGGACTTCATCGCGCAGCTCCAGCGCCTGGGGCGGGCACCTTCCGCCGTCTACACGGACTTTATCTCGGAGCTGCGCACCGCGGTCCGGGCCCTGCCCGGGGTGCGTCTCGAGGAGCAGGCCCTGCAGCAGACGAGCAACACGTTCCGGTTCTCGATCTTCCTCGCCCCGCGCGAGGAGCGTCCCGCGGAGCAGGAGTAGGCCATGGACAACTTCTGGCAGCAGCACCGCGGCTTCATCCTGAAGATCCTGGCCGGCCTCGGCGTGGTGGTGGTGTTCTGGATCATCGGGTCGAGCCTCACCGAGGAGAGCCTGGACGTGATCGCGAAGCGGAACGAGCGGAAGCAGCGCGCGATCGCGGGCCGGGAGGTGCCCACCCCCGCCCAGATCGACGCCTTCCGCGCGGCGGCCCGGATCCTGGAGGACCGGGTCCGGTTTCTCGCGGCCCGGGTGGGGGAGGTGCGCCGGGGGGAGAGCTTGATCGAGGGGCTCATCGGGGAGATCCTCGACCGGGTGGGGCTGGGGACGGAGGCGGAGAGGAGCCGGTATCTCGGGCTGGCCCGGAGCAGTCCCAAGGCGTGCTTCGTGGGCTTGCAGGGGGACGCGGCCCGTGTCCTCCTCGGCCGGGCGGGGTCCCGGAACGTCCTCATCGCGGACGACTCCCTGGGCTTCGGCCGCCTGAAGATGGACCCCGGGGAGCTGCCCCGCTACCTGGTCACCCTCTCCCTGGTGGTGCGGGCCGTGGAGCTGGCCATCGAGACCGGCGTGTACGAGGTGCGGTCCATCGGGATCCAGCGTCCTTCCGCCCGCAGCCGGTTCGAGGGGGAAGGGACGTTCCTCCGGGAGTACCCGATCTCGATCGTGATCCGCGGGCCGGCGGACCGGGTGGAGGAGTTCCTGGCCCGCCTGAACGACCCGGAGGCCTTCATCCCCGTGGGTGAGCTCCGGCGTCTCGCGCGGGATCGGGGGGAGCGCGCGGAGGACGTGGTGGTGGCGGAGCTGGAGCTGGTCGCCCTGCGTGTGGATCCCGAGGCCCCGCTCCGGGAGGCAAGGTGATGAACCGCGAGAAGGCCCTTTTCCTGATCGTGCTCGTGATCGCGCTGCTGTGGGGAGGGCTGGCCCTCACCGGGTCCTACGAGCCGCCGCGGGGCCGGCTCACGGGGCGGGTGCCGGACCTCACGGCGCCCCGGCCCGAGGTCTTCCCGGACCGCCCGGCTCCGGAACGCTTCCTGCGGTGGGTGGCGGGGACGGACGCCCTCCCACCCCTGGTGCCCGAGCGGGGCCGGAACCCCCTGGTCCGCTACTCCTCCCTGCGACCGGTGGAGCCCGCGGATCTGCCTCTCCCCCGGGCCCTGACGACCTCCATCGTCCTCCCGCCGATCTCCCCCTTCCCCACCGTGGAGTACTACCACCGGTTCCGGGCCGATCCCGCTTCCCTCACCGTGGCGGAGGCGAAGGAGGAGGGCGCCGGAGGCGGAGAGGAGGCGGGGGCCGGGGCGGAAGGGGGCGGGGAGGAGCCCTCCGCGGCCCCCGCGGAGGAGGAGGTCCTCGACCAGGCGAAGAAGAAGGAGTGGGAGTTCATTCCCTCGCAGTGGGACCGGATCGAGTTCCCGGCGGGCGAACCCTGGTACGGCCGTATCTCGCTCCGGAAGGAGCAGACCGCGAAGGGCCACACCAAGTACGACCTGCTCCTCCCCGAGAACCGGAACCTTCCCTTCTACTTCGAGAAGTGGAACACCTCCACCGGCAAGCCCGAGATCCGGGGCGTCCGCACCCTCGAGGAGATGAAGGCGAAGGAGGTGGTGTTCGCGGACACCGTGGAGAACCGCTACTGGTCCCACCGCGTCCTGGAGCGGGTGGGCAAGGACGACGCCTCCGCCCTCGTCCGGCTGGCGGACTGGATCATGGATCTGGCGGATCGGGAGGGCTACGACCGCCTGAAGGGGCTCGACCTCGCGGTGCGGACCGCCCGGGAGGCGCTCGCCGCCCGGCCCGGGGATCTCGAGGCGGAGCTCAGCCTCACGGAGGCCCTCCACCGCGCCTTCCGGTACGAGGAGGAGATGGCGGTCTACGAGGAGGCCCTGGCCCGGAAGCCGGATCCCCGGCTCCTGGCCCGGCGGGCGCGGCTCCTGGTGGCGATCGACGCCCTCGAGTCCGCGGAGCGGGACCTCACGGAGAGCCTCTCCCTGGCGCCCGGGCATGTTCCCGCGCTCCTCCTCCGGGCGGAAGTGCGGTATCGCCTTGGCGTGGGCGGCGACCCGCGGCGCGCCCGGGAGCGGCTCGAGGGGGCGCTGGCCGACTACCGCGAGGTGGAGCGGTCCGGCGTCGCGGAGGACCAGGCGCGGGGCCGGGCGGGCCGGGCCCGGGTCCTCCTCACGCTGGGCCGTCCGGAGGAGGCGGAGGCGCTGCTGGAGGGAGCCGAGGACGCGCCTTCCCTGGTGACGCGGGGGGCGTGCCGGTACGCCCTTCGCGACTTCCCGGGAGCGGTGGAGGTCTTCCAGGCCGCGGTGGACGCGGACCCGGGGCTCGCGGAGGCTCTCACCGGCCTGGGCTTCGCCAAGCTGATGGCCGCCCGGGACGCCGCGGGGATCGACGAGGCGGTGGAGATCCTCGGCCGCGCCCGGTTCCTGGATCCCCTGAACGTGTTCGAACCACCCCTGGGCCAGGGGTTCGCCGAGCTCCGGAGGGGGAACTACCTGGCCAGCCTCGACCGTCTGACCACCGCGGAGGCGGCGCTGCCCACGCACCCGTACGGTCACTACATCCTGGGCGTCTCCTACCTCCGGGACGGGCGACCCGCCGACGCCCGCCGGGAATTCGAGAAGGCCCTGGAGATCAACTGGCGGTTCCTGGACGCCCTGGACGGGGTGGGCACCGCCGCCCTCCGGACCGGCGACCATCAGGCGGCCCGGGAGCACTACCGGCGGGTGCTGGACCTGGAGGAGCGCCGTCTCGCGGGGGCGGAGGATCGGGACCGGGCCCTCCGTGACGCGGCCTTCGCCCGCTACCGCCTGGGCCGCGCCTTCCTCGTGTCCGAGGACCTTCCCGACGAGGTCCGGCTGGAGAAGGCGGCGGAGCACTTCCGGAAGATCGTGGCGCTCGACCCGAGGGTGGTGGGCGACGTGTACGTGGCGGCCCACAACGCGCTGGGCTGGGTGCTCTACCAGCAGGGGGAGGTGGAGGAGGCCCTCCGGTTCTTCGATCTCGCGAAGCGGCTCGCCCCCGGGGGCGATCCCCGGGGTGACGCGCACTACGCGGAGGAGGCGAAGGCCAAGGTGTACGACGCCGACAGCCAGCGCATCTGGGAGGACGACTTCGAGCGTCCCGACGCCGGCCTGGTCTCCAACGGCTGGACCGAGAAGGGGCCCCGGGGGTTCGTGCCCCGGCTGAAGGACGGGAAGGCGGTCCTCGCCGGGCGGCAGCCCGAGGACGAGGGGGTCTGGCTCACCCGGGGGGATCGGACCCTGAACGCGAAGTTCATCCACGCGGAGGCGGAGCTCACGGTGCCCCGGACCGACCGGGTGCTGTTCCGCTTCCTGGTATACAGCACGAAGGGGCGCAGCGGGGCGTTCGCGAAGGCGATCGGCTTCGAGAAGTCCCCGCGCGGCGAGCTGTTCGTGATCCATCGCCAGTCGAGCGCCCGTGAATTCACCCGGGTGCCGGTGAAGGACGAGGCGGGGAATCCCCTTCCGTGGCCCGACGGCACGGTGACGCTCCGGATCGCCCGGGTGGGCGAGAAGGGGGGGTTCACCCTCTCCGTGAACGGGAACCCGGTGGCCACGATCCCGCTGGGGTGGAAGCGGCGTTCGGGCCCGCTCTACTTCGGCTTCTCGTGGTCCGCCACGCGGGGCGAGGCCTACTCCACGACGATCGAGAGAGTGACGCTCCGGCGGTACAAGTAGGGACCCGGAACCGGCGCGCGCGGGCGTGGTATCCTCTCGGGAGCGGCGGGCGTCGAGAGGTCAGGGAGGTTTGCGATGACCAGACGGAACGGGGGCTTCACGCTGATCGAGATCCTCGTGGTGATCACGATCATCGCGGCGCTCATGGGGCTCGTGGTCCTCCTCATCCCCAAGGCGGGGAAGGTGAAGAGGATCGCGGAGACCAAGCAACGCCTCCAGGCGATCGTGTCCGGCCTGCAGCAGCTCCGGTCGCCGCGGCTCCTGGGCGCCTATCCCTCCGCCCGCATCGACCGCCTGCGGGGCCTGAAGAACGAGGACCTGGGGAAGGTGATCGGCGCCGTGAACCCCACGAACCAGGGAATCGAGGCGGTGTACGTGATGCTCATGCTCCGGGGCCATGCGGTCCGCTTCGAGGTGGGGAAGGGCTGGCTCGCCAATACCGACGGGGACCGCATGAACGGGAATCCCACCCAGTCGGAGAGGAACGAGCTCTTCGAGGTGGTGGACGCCTGGGGGAGCCCCTTCGCGTACTTCTCCGCCCGCGAGTACCGGGATTACCAGGAGGTGTCGGCCTACGTGATGGCGGACGGGGAGGAGGTCGCCGTGAAACCGCAGATCAACGAGCAGACGGGCCTTCCCTACAACCGGGGCACCTTCCAGCTCTTCAGCGCCGGGCCGGACCAGGAGTTCGGGACCGACGACGACATCGCGAACTGGTGATGAGGGATCCGCGGATGCAACGGACCCGGGGAGCCGGCCGGCGGGGAGGGGGCGCGACGGGCGGGCTCCCCGCGGGCGACCGGGGCTTCACGCTCATCGAGGTGCTCATCGTCATGGCGATCATCTCGGTCCTCCTGGGGTTCGGGATCGGGATGTACACCGCCCTCGGCCGCCTGGGGAAGGAGAAGCAGGCCCGCAACACGATCATCGAGACGATCAACGCGGTGAAGAACTCCTCGAAGAGCTGGGACGCGGCGCTCGTGCTCGACCCCCAGAGGAACCTGGTCTACGGCCTCGAGTACCGGGTCGTGCTCTCCTCCAACTTCGAGCCCGACGGAGGGGGGCGCGAGGTGGTGGGTCTCGCCTACAAGAACGGCACCATCCGGGGGGACGGCCGCCTGGAGCCGTACCCCGAGGGACACACCGGTGGCGGACTGGTCTCGGACTCCGGCGTGGTGGTGGACTTCGGGAACTTCGCCGAGTACGACCTGGTGGAGGGCGTTTCCGTGTCGGTGTGGGTCTACCCCACCACGAACCAGGGGATGTGGCTCGTGAAGAAGGGCAACTCCTGGGGGATCCGCCTGAGGCCCGGGTCGGCGGGACCCGTGGTGGAAGGGTGGATCGCGTACGGGGAGAAGGGGAGGTCCCCCGGCCTGTCCCGCCCCTCCCCGGAACGCTACTCCGTTCCGGACCACGAGCTGGTGCGGAACCGGTGGAACCGCGTGGTGATGACCTACGACCGGACCATCGTCACGATCTCCATCGACTCCTACGGCCTCGGGGCGGTGGAACGGTTCCGCAAGGAGGAGACGCGGCCCATGGAGCCGGACCCGGACGCCCCCCTCACCGTGGGGGCGGACGACGGCCCCCTGGTGGGTCGCCTGGACGACCTGAAGGTGGCGGGCATCCTGGCCGGGGACGAGCGGCCGCTGCCCCCCGAGGTGGCCATCGCGGGCAAGCCGAGGAAGATCTTCTTCCGGGACGGCAAGCTGGATCCCACGCACCACCGGGGGCCGGAGACCATCGTCCTCCTCTACGAGGGAGTCGAGTCGCCGATCACCATCGGGATGCTCGGCAACATCCTGGTGAAGTAGGGACGGCGGGCCGTCCCCGGCGCGGCACGGGATGTGCGCGGGGAGGAAGAGTCCGGGGCCGCGGCCGGGGTTCCCGCCGCAAGTCCTTTCCTGACAAGGGCCGGCGGCGGGAGCCGGACCGCGGGCCGGTG
>JAOZQC010000127.1 GCA_029932425.1 Planctomycetota bacterium
CCGGCCCGGGACAGGGCCTGGAAGACCTTCGCGAGGTAGGAGGCCGGGATCTCGAAGTAGCGGGAGATCTCGGACAGGAAGGTCACCGCTCCCGGTTCCTTGATCCCCAGGTAGGCCAGGCCGTGGATCGCGTAGGCGCTGGAAGCGGTGATCCGCATGGGACCGCCCCGGTTCTTTCTCGTCATCCTCCGTCTCCTCCCTTGCCGGGGACCCCGGACGGGACGGCGCCGTCGAGCAACCCGAGGGCGGCCCGGACCACGTCGTCCACCGAGATCGACGTCATGCAGATCGGGTCCGGACAGCTCCGCCTCCGGCACGGGGAGCAGTCCGCCCTTCCCACCACCACCGCGGTGCGGGGTCCGCGCGGCGCGTACACGCGGGGATCCTTGGGGCCGAACAGGCCGAGCGTGGGCGTCCCCCCCAGGGCGGCCAGGTGCAGCGCCCCCGTGTCCGCGGCCACGAAGAGGGCGGCCCGATCCGCCAGGCGGGCGAGCGCCGTGAGCCGCCGGGTCCGGGGGCCGGCCACGGCCGCGCCCCCGGAGGCGCGGACCACCTCTTCCGCGAGCGGCCGTTCCCCGGGGCCCCAGGTGGCCACCGTGGGGAGACCCGCGCGCTGGCGGAGGGCGGCCGCCGCCCGGCCGAAGCGGTCCGGGGGCCAGCGCTTGTGCAGGCCGAAGCGGGAGGTCCCCGGATGCATGACCGCGAAGCCGCCCGCGGCCAGCCCCCGCTCCTCGAGGAAGCGGTCCACGTCCTCCCGGTCCTCCGCGCTCACCGCCACGCGCGGCACGCCGGCCTCCCCCTCCACGCCCAGGGGGGCGAGGAGGGCCAGGGCGCGGTCCACCCGGTGGAGGGGGCCGGCCGGGGGGCGGACCCGTTCCGTGTGGAAGAGGTGGTTCCCCTCCTTGCCGGAGCCGCGGGCCAGGCCGATGCGGCGGGGGGTTCCCGAGAGGACGGCGAGGACCCCGGACTTCAGGTTGCCCTGGAGGTCCACCGCCACCCCGTAGCGCTCCCCCCGCAGCCCCGCCAGGAAGTCCCGCGCCTCGCGGATCACGGTTCCCGGGTCCCGCCGGATCCCCTCCTGCCAGCGCTTCCGGGGGTAGACGTGGACCCGGTCCACCTGGGGGTGGTCCGCCAGGAGCGACGCCGCCCGGTCCTCCACGAGGAAGCCGATGCGGGCGCCGGGCCGGGCGGCGCGGAGAGCGGCCAGGCCGAAGAGGGCGTGGACCACGTCCCCGATCGCCGAGAGGCGGATCAGCAGGATTCTCTCCCGCCGGGAAGGTGGCTCGTCCATGGGGCGCCGCCGAAATCAGGTCTCCCGTGTCCAGTTTCCGGCCCCGGTCCCGGGAGGTCAAGATCGAACCGGCGTCCCGGGCAGGGCGGATTCCTTTGACCGCCCCGGCGTCGTCTGCTACCGTCCGGAGCTGAGTGGTTGCTCTATCTCTTTCTGTAATAGTGAGATATGGCGGGATCCGGTCTGCCGGAAGGCTACGAGTGGAGGCGATCCGGGGCGTGGAGGATCGCGCTCCGGACCGATCACCGGGAAGTGCTCGAGGCGGCGGGGATCGGGGATCCGGAGGCCCTGGCCCGGTCGGGGACCCGGGCCTTCGAGGGCCGGGGGCGGCCCGTCCGGGTGCTCCTCCCCGGCGGCGGCGCGGGGGTGCTCCGGCGCTATCTCCACGGGGGGTTGCTGCGCTCTCTCACGGGGCGGTTCTTCGCGGGCCCCTCCCGTCCCCTCCGGGAGCTTCGGGCCACGGTGCGGGCGGAGCGGGCCGGGGTCCGCGTCCCCGAGGTGCTGGCCGCCCTGCACCGCCGGCGCCTCCTCCTCTGGCACGAGGGCTGGATCCTCACCCGGGAGGCGGTGGGGGCCCTCGACCTCGTGGCGGTGCTCCGGGGGGGAGCGCACGGCGGCGACCTCCTCCGGAGGGCGGGGGAGGAGACCCGCAGGATGCACGACGCGGGGGTCCGCCACGCGGACCTGCACGTGAAGAACGTGCTCTGCCGCGACGGAGAGGTCATGCTCATCGACTTCGACGGCGCCCGGATCCGGCCCCGGCTCTCCTCCCGGCGGCGCCTCGCCGACCTCCTGCGGTTCGACCGGTCGGTGGAGAAGCTCGCCCGGAGCGGGCCGAGGGTGACGCGGGCGGACCGGTGGCGGTTCTTCTGCGGCTACCACGGCGGTCGTCCCGCCCGGGACGCGGCGCGGCGGATCGTGCGCCGGTGCCGGAGGACCCGGTGGTGGCACCGTCTCTGGTGGAGGGGTCCGGAGTCCCCCGGGAGGATGAGCGGAGAGTGAACGAGGCGCGCCCCCCCGAGTCCGGTCCGGAGACCCTGCCCGTGACCCTCTGCGTCATCACCAAGAACGAGGAGGACCGCATCGCGGACTGCCTGCGCTCCGCTCCCTTCGTGCGGGAGGCGGTGGTGCTGGACTCGGGTTCCGAGGACCGGACCCGGGAGATCGCCGCGGAGCTCGGCGCGCGGGTCCTGGTCCATCCCTTCGACGGCCACGTGGAGCAGAAGAACCGTGCCGTGGACCTCGCCCGCACGGAGTGGGTCCTCTGCCTGGACGCGGACGAGCGCGTCTCGCCGGAGCTGGCGCGGGAGATCCGGTCCGTGCTGGCGCGCCCGGGAGGACCCGACGCCTACTCCATGCCGCGCCGCACCTTCTACCTGGGGCGCTGGATCACCCACGGCGGCTGGTACCCCGACCGCAAGGTCCGGCTCTTCCGGAAGGGCCGGGCGCGCTGGGGCGGCGTCAACCCCCACGACCGCGTGATCCCCGCGGGAGCGGTGGGCCGCCTCCGGGGCGACCTCCTCCACTACTCCTACCGTTCGATCTCCGACCATCTCCGGCGGATCGATCTCTTCACCACCATCGCGGCCCGGGAGAAGGCGGCCCGGGGGGAGCGGTTCCGGATGTACCGGTTGCTGCTCCGCCCTCTCGGCAAGGTGTTCCGCATGTACGTGCTGAAGCGCGGCTTCCTCGACGGGCGCGCGGGGGTGGCGGTGGCGGTGCTGGGCGGCTTCTACGTCTTCCTCAAGTACGCGAAGCTCTGGGAGCTCACGGGGCGCGCGGGCGGGGGAGGACGCGGGCCGGGCGGCGGAGGAGAGGCCGGGCGCCGCCCGGGGGCCCGGCCGTGAACGTCCCGGGACTCCCCGAGGTCCGCTTCCGGCGGGACGGCTTCCGGTTCCGCGCGGACGCCCGGTTCGACGCCGCCGCTCTCGAGGAACTCCTCGCCGATCTCGACGGGCTCCCGCACCGGGAGGGGGTCCGCCTGGTGAAGCGGAACAACGTGCGGACGGTCCTCCACGTCCCGCTGTCCGGGGGGGCGGTGTACTTCAAGCGGTACCACGTCCGGGGTCTCGCGGAGCGGCTCAAGTACCTCCTGGTCCCCTCCCGCCCCGTCGCCGAGTGGCGGGCGGCGCGGGCCATGCGCGCCGCGGGGCTGCCCGCCGTCCGGGCCCTGCTCATGGGGGAGAAGCGACTCCTCGGGATCCTCCGGGACGGCTGCCTGGCCACCGCCGCCGTGGAGGAGGCCCTGGATCTCGTCCCCTACATCCACCGGCACTTCCCCGGGAGCTCGGGGGAGGCCCGCCGCCGGCATCTCCTCCGGCTCCTGGCGAGGAACGTGAGACTCCTGCACGACCGCGGCTTCGTACACGGCGACCTCCACAGCGGGAACCTCCTGGTCACCGGTCCCCCCGGGGACCCCCGGCTGCACTTCATCGACCTGCACACGGTGCGCCGCCGCCGCCGGGTGGGCCGCCGCGCCAGGTTCGGCAACCTGGCCAAGCTCCTGCACTCCCTCACCAGCGGGACCACGGACGGGGACCGGCTCGACCTCCTGCGCGCCTACGAGGGGGAGGAACCCGGCGGTCTCGGCCCCCCGGAGGCGGTGCTCCCGCGGCTGGTCCGGCGCGTGGCCCGCCTCGAGCGACGCCGGGTGGTGAGCCGCACGAAGCGATGCCTCCGGCGTTCGGGCGACTACGACCACGCGCGGATGGGACCGTTCCTCGTGCGCTTCCGCCGGGGGATCCTCCCCGGGGCGGTGTTGCTCGCCGTGGGCGATCACCTCCTCTCCGCGGCGGGGGGGGGACCCGAGGTCCTGAAGGACTCCCGTCGCTCGGCGCTCTCCCGGCAGGTCCTGGCCGCTCCCGAGGGATGGGGCCGGGTGGTGGTGAAGGAGACCCGTTGCCGGGGGGCGGCGGACCTGCTGAAGAACGCGGTGCGCCGGCCGCGCGCCCTGGCCGCCTGGGTCCACGGGTGCGGCCTTTCCGTGCGCAGGGTCCGGGCGGCGCGGCCCCTGGCCTGCGTGCTGGAGGGGCGCTGGCCGCGGATCCGCCGGGGCTTCCTGCTCATGGAGGATCTTTCCGGGCGGGAGCGCCTGGACCTCCACGTGCTCTCCCGGTGGGCGGGGAACCTCAGTCCCGCGGAACGGGCGGAGAAGGTGAGGTTCGTCCGGGCGTGCGGGCGCTGGGTGGGGGACCTGCACCGGCGGGGGGTCTACCACGGGGACCTGAAGGCGGTGAACGTGTACGTGGGGGAGGACGGACGGTTCACCCTCGTGGACTACGACCGGGTCCGGTTCGGCCGGCGGGTGGGGTTCCGCCGGCGGGTCAAGAACCTGGCGCAGCTCGCGGCCTCGATCCCCGTGTGCATCACCCGCACCGACCGCCTCCGGTTCTTCCGCGCCTACGCGGGCGACCCGGAGACCGCCCGCCGGCTCGCGGCCTTCAACCGGGGCGTGGAGCGGGCCTGCCGGAGGAAGATCGTGGTCCGCATGGAGCCCATCGAGTAGTGCGCATCCTCCATCTCTTCGCGAACTGGAAGTGGACCGGTCCCGCCGAGCCGGCGGTGAACCTGGCGGCCGCCCTGCGCGCCCGGGGTCACGAGGTGCTCCTCGCGCCGGGTCGGCCCGTGCGGGGGCTCTCCTGCCGGGTGGCCGAGGAGGCCGCCGCCCGGGGGGTCCCCGTCCGGGAGGGGCTCCGCCTCTCCAAGCACTTCCGGCTTCTCGGGAACCTGGCGGACCGGGAGACGCTCGCCCGATGGCTCGCGGATCTCCGGCCGGACGTCCTGCACTGCCACACGACGAACGACCACCTGGTGGGAGGGGCCGCCGCGGCGCGGTGCGGTCTCCACCTGCCGGTGGTGCGGTCCCTCTACGACGGGGAAGTACCCGGCGGGGGGTGGCGGAACCGCCGGGTCTTCTCCCGGAGGACCTCCTTCCTCCTCGCCGCCTCCGAGCGGGTGAGAAGGGAGACGGCGGCCCGCTTCGGCCTGCCCCCGGAACGAACCCTCCGGGTGGAGGGGGCGGTGGACCTCGATCGCTTCGACCCCGGCCGGCCTCTCCCCGATCTCCGGGAGGAGTACGGCATCGAGGAGGGGGACTTCGTCCTGGGCATCGTGGCCCGCATGCAGCCCCGCCGGCGCTTCGAGGTGCTCTTCGACGCCCTGGACCGGGTGGCGGGGGACGTCCCGGGGCTGCGCCTGCTCCTGGTGGGCCGGGGGACGCACATGCGCCGCGTGGCGGTGGAGAGGGCCCGGCGCGGCGTCCTCGGGGAGCGGGTGGTGTTCGCGGGCTACCGCACGGGAGACGAATACGTGGCCACGCTCGCGTTGCTCTCCGCCAAGGTCTTCCTGCGGCCGGGCTCGGACGGATCCTGCCGGGCGGTGCGGGAGGCCATGGCCATGGGGGTGCCGGTGATCGCGGCGCGCGTGGGCATGCTGCCGGAGATCGTGGCCGACGGCCGGGACGGAATCCTCATCCCCTCCGAGCCCGAGGCCCTGGCCGCCGCCGTGCGGCGCCTGGCCCTGGGGGCGGGGGAGCGGGACGAGATGTCGGCGGCCGCCCGGGCCGCGGCGCGGGAGCGGTTCGATCTCCGGAAGCAGGCGGAGATCGTGGAGGAGGTCTACGAGGGCCTGGCCGGCGGTTGAGTTTCGGGACGCCGCTGCCGATGAATGAGGCAGGCGGAATCCATGAGACACCGGCCCCTGGTCATCGGACTCTTCCTCGCGGTCACCGCGCTCCTGGCGCTCTCCCTGCTCGGCGCGCTCGGGCCCGTGAAGTCCGCCCTCTCCTTCTTCCTCGTGTTCCTCCTGGCGGTGGCCGGCGCCTACCTGCTCATCATCCTCGCCGTGGATCTCTTCCGCTCCCTGCGCTACCGCGGGAACCGGAAGCGGCTCGCGGCGCGGCTCGACGCCGCCCTCATGAAGCACTTCCGGACGGGGGAGAAGACGATCGTGGTGCGTTTCCGCATCCCCCGGCCGCTGCCCTGGCTCATCCCCTTCGGCTTCCGGGCGGAGCGGCCCCTGGAGCGGCACCTCCTCTCCGCCTTCCGCGACTACGACACGGTGCGCCGGATCGGTTTCCGGGATCTGGCCATCCTCCTGGAGGACGTGCCGGACGGCCTGCCGGTGCCGGTGCGGGAGCGCCTGGTCCACAACCTCCCGGAGGACCTCCGCCGCACGATCCGGGTGGGGATCGCCACCCAGCCCCCGGACGGCATCTCCTCCACCGTGATGCTGCAGAAGGCCGAGTCGAGGCTCGCCCCGCTCTGACGGGCGGAGGGCGGCGGATCCCGCCCTTCCCCTCCCCGAGGTCGTTCCCGCGGGCGCCCGGGCCGCGGGGCGGGGTTCTCACGCACGCCGGCACCCGGAATCCGGAGACCTCCGCCCCTCTCCCCGTTCGCCGGCCGTCCCGCCGGCGCCGGGGACGGCGACAAGAAGACGGAACCCCTTCGGAGGGACGGGCGGTCGGCTCGGACGCCGGGCCGCGGGGGGGCTTCCGGACGGGATCGAAGAGGAGCCGAGCGGCGGCCGGAAGCGCCCCGGCGATGCCGCCCGCCGGGCCCGGGCCCAAGCTTCCCCCGCTCCCTTCCCGCCCGGCCCATCCCCTCCCCCTCTTCTCGAGTCGCCGTCCGGGTCCCGACGGCGCCGGGCGGCCGGGAGGCTCCGGAAATGGTCCGCGGACCCGGGGGAGCGCGGCCTTCCGGGGATCGAAACCTGAGAGCCCGCGCCGCGCGCGAGGGTACCCTGGGGACGTGATCCCCGGCATCGTCCTCATCGTCCTCGGCATCGCGGGCCGGTTGATCCCCCGGGTGGTGACGGGGATCAGTCTCTTCAGCGCGGTGGAGGCCGTGGGGCTCGTGCTCGTGCTCCGGGCGCTCTGGCTCCGGCGGAAGGCGGCCGCGAGGTGGGTCCGGGAGTCGCCCGTGGGACGCCACGGCGCCACGATCGTGACCGTCCTCGTCCTCGTCCCCGTGCTCCATCTCACCGGGGCCGTGATCGGGGAGATCCGGGCCGGGAAGCACTACGCCCGGATCGAGAGGGACCTCGAGCGGGAGGACCCCCTCGCCGCCCTCGACCTCGCGGTCCACCTGGCCCGGGAGGAGAGCGCCCCCCTGAGGGAGAGGATCCTCGAGAGGATCGGGGGGTTGGGGAACCGCTCCCCGGAGATCACGGACGCCCTCCGGCGCGTGATCCGGGAGGACCCGGACCGGGCGGTGCGCGGCGCGGCGGCCCGGGCGCTGGCCCGCCTGATCACCCCGAGGGACGTGATCCTCCTCCTCCGGGATCTCGCGCGGGCCCGGGGAGAGGTCCGGTCGCTTCTCATCCAGGTCCTCGAGGCGGGGACGGGGCGGGAGTTCGGCGACGACCCCGCCCGCTGGCGGTCCTGGTTCGCGAAGACGCTGGCCGGGGACGGGAAGGGCCCCGGGGTCTCCGTCGCCCTCGCCGCCCGGAGGGCGTTTCCCGGCGATGCCGGGATCCGGCGGGCCTGCCTGGAGAAGATCCGCCGGTCGGCGACGGAGAGGGAGATCCGGGATCTGCTCGCCGACCGCGATCCGGCGATCCGGACCGCGGCCGCGGAGGGCGCCCGGATCCGGCGCCGGTCGCGTCTCGTCACCGTCCTGGTCGATGCGCTGAAGCGGGAGACGGATCCCGGCGCGGCCCGCGCGGAGGCCGCCGCGGTCCTCGCCCTGGGCGGTGCGGAGGCCCCGGTCCGGCTCCTCGAGGTCCTCCCCGAGGACCGCCCCGCCGCGGCGGTGGCCGCGGCCGCGGCCGCGATCTGCCGCGCCCTGGGGATCGAGCCCACGCGGGACCGGGGCCGGCTCACCGCCCTCCTCTTCCGCCGGGGAGGGAC
>JAOZQC010000128.1:0-6011 GCA_029932425.1 Planctomycetota bacterium
GCCTCGCAAGACCCCTGCGCGGGACTCGCATCCATACTCCGACAGCCTGCTAGCGCTTTCCGGGCGCCCGCACCTCGAAGGCCCGGTACTTCGCGGGATCGACCGCCTCGCCCTCGCCCAGGCCGAATCCCACCGCCAGGCGGGCGCCCTTCTCGATGCCCGCGTGAGGCCGGCCGAGGGGGATCAACATCTCCGCGGCCTTCCCCCGGGCCGCGCCCACCGGCCGGGCTCCCTTCGCCCTCCGGATCCGCACGGGCCACCATTTCCCGCGGCGCAGGACCTCGAACCGGACCCGGGCCCGGTCGCCGCTCCCCGCCGCCGTGACGGTGACCGCCCGGGCCTTGCCGGGAGTGGAGCCCACCTTCCACGCGAACCGGAAGAGCGCCGGGGGAGGCTTCCCGGGGGCGGGGCGGAAACCCACGTGGAGGTAGTCTCCCCGCACCGCGAGGAAGGCCGTTCCCCCCGGGAGATCGAAGGTCCGGGCCCCGGCCGCCTCTTCCCCGCGGATCACCCCGTCGAGGGCCACGGGCGCGCCCAGCCGTTCGGCGAACCACCGGACGATCCGCTCCTCCACCCCGGGCACGCGCCCGAACATCCTCGTCCCGTGGATCCCCTTCTCCTCGAAGAGCACGAGCTCCGCCCCGGGGACGCGGCGGGAGATCTCGAGAGCGCCCTTGCCCGCCTCCTCCCTCGAGGAGAGGATGAGCAGCGGCCGGTCCCCGTAGAGGGCCAGGTGGTCGAGGGTCGGCACCCCGAGGTACGCGGTTCCCGGGGTCATCACGCACGCGGCGCGGAGACGGGGTTCCCGCGAGACGGCGTGGATCGCCACGCTGCAGCCCACGCTCGCCCCGAGCAGGGCGATGCGATCCGCATCGGCGCCCCGGTCCGCGAGGAAGCGGCGGGCGGCCAGGGCGTCCCGGTACATCACGCGGAAGAGCTCCGGGTCCCGCTTCCGGACGTTCTCCGCGAGGTCCTTCCCGTCCTGGACGGCGCTCCTCCCGTGCCCGCGCAGGTCGAGGGCGAGGAACTCGATGCCGGCGCGGGCGAACCGCCCGGCCACGGGCCGGAAGGTCCGCCGGTCGGAGCGGTACATGTGGAGGGCGATGACGGCGGGGGCCCCTCTCCGGGCGGTGGACCACAGGTCGGCGGAGATGGCGAGGCCGTCCTCCGTGAAGAAGGTGACCTCCCCCGGGCCGGCGCCCGCCGCGGGCGACAGGGCGAGGAGCACGAAGACGGCGGCGAGGGCGAGGCGACGAGGAGCGAACATGGCGATCCTCCGGCGGAGTCCGCAAGCCTGCCTCTCATTATCGCAAGAGCGGCCCGGCCCCGGATGCAAGTCCGGGACCACCGAGCGGGGGCGGGTGAAAAAGCTATGCCTGTCAGCGATGTTTCAAGTCCGGGACCACCGAGCGGGGGCGGGTGGAAAAGTGAAAAAGCCATGCCTGTCAGCGATGTTTCATTTTCGGGAATGAGGCGCGGCGGAGGCCGGTAGGAAGGCGTGGAGGTGCGACATGTTCGGAACCGGCGGCATGGGGATGGTTCGAAACGCGTTCCGGAACATCGCGAGGGTCACGCGCCTCCCGCGGTTCAGGAGATGGCACGACCAGGACGAGGCGCATCACGGCCCTCCCCGGAGGATCCTGGCCCGGGACCTGGTGTCCCACAAGTCCCGCATCGACCGCCTGCGGGAGGAGCGGAAGAGGGAGGCCCGGTCGCGGGTGCAGATCGCCGTCTTCCTCGTTCTCGCCGCGGGGGCCGCGGGAGTGCTCTGGGCCGTGCTCGCCGGCGCGCTCTGAGCGCGGGGGCGGCGGGACCGGGCGGAGAGCCGGGGATCAGAGGACCAGGGCCAGGGCCCGGATGTGCTCCGGTCCCGTGCCGCAGCAGCCGCCGATGATCCGGGCGCCCGCCTCGCGCCAGCGCACGGCCTCCCGGGCGTAGGTCTCCGGGCTCGTGCGCTCGCCGTGCCAGAGGGTGCCGTCCCAGGTGCGGCCGTCGTTGGCGTAGACGCCGGGCTCCGCCCGGTCGCCGAGGGCCCGCACCAGGCGCGGGAGGGGACGCATCACCGCGTGGTAGGGGGTGCACTGGACGAACACCGCCTCCGGCCCCGCGGGAAGGAGGATGTCCGCCGCCTCCTCCATGCTCACCCCGGCCAGCGTGGTCTCCTCCCCGCCGCAGGTCAGGCCCGCCCCGAAGGAGAAGGGACCCAGCTCCCGCGCCAGGGCGGCCACGCCCCGGATCTCCTCCCGGGTGGTGAGCGTCTCGAAGAGCAGGAGGTCGATCCCCAGGTCCCGCAGCGCCCGCACCTGCGGTTCGAGGGCCCGGGCCACCTCCTCCGGGGAGTGACGGCTCTCCCGGGCGTAGGGCCCCTCCACGCTCCCCAGGCCCGCGGCCACGCGGATCCCCGAGCCCTCGGGCGCCGCGCGGCGCGCGCCGGCCACCGCCGCCCGGAGGACCCGGTCCAGGAGATCCTCCGGGGGGCCGTCCTCGGGGACGCGGCGGCACCAGGCCCGGCAGGCTTCGAGCGAGGCGCTGTGCGTGTTGGCGATGACGATCCGCGCCCCGGCCTCGACGAACTCCCGGTGGACCCGGTCGTTCAGCGCCCGCCCCTCCGGGGTGAGGAAGACGGCGGAGCCCCAGAGCTCGTTCCGGACATCGGCGCCCCGGTCCTCCACGGTGGTTCCCATGCCCCCGTCCATGAGGACCACCCCCGTCCGCCCGGCTCCGGGATCGCTCATTTCCCCCCCTCCGGCACGAGACGGAGGGCCGCGGAGTTGACGCAGTAGCGCAGTCCCGTGGGCTCCGGTCCGTCGGGGAAGACGTGGCCGAGATGGGCCCCGCAGCGGCGGCAGCGGATCTCCTCGCGGACCATGTCCAGGCTGCGGTCCACCTCCCTCTCCACGCGGTCCTCCGCCAGGGGGGCGTAGAAGCTGGGCCAGCCGGAGCCGGAGTCGTACTTCGTCTCCGAGGAGAAGAGGGGCGCACCGCACACCACGCAGGCGTAGGTGCCCGGGCGCTTCTCGTTCCAGTAGCGACCCGTGAAGGGGGCCTCCGTGCCCCGCTCCTGGGTCACCCGGTACTCCTCGGGCGTGAGCCTCGACCGCAGGATCTCGTCACTCATCCGGGGGCCTCCCGCGGCGGGGCCGCGCGGCGCCGGCCCCCCGCACCCCGCCAGGCCGAGGAGCAGGAGGAGCGCCGGGAACGTCGATCCGATCCGCCTCATGGTCCCCCGACTGTAACCCGGTCCGGGGATCGAGCGAGAGAGTCTCCCCTTTCCGGAACCCCGGGGTATGCTCTCGCGGATGCGACCGATCCAGACCTTCCAGGTTCGTCCCGTGCTCCCCGAGCCCCTTCGCCCCCTGGAGGAGATCGCCCTGAACCTCCGCTGGTCCTGGGACCCGGAGGCGATCAGCCTCTTCCGGCGCCTGGACCGGGACCTCTGGGAGGAGACCCATCACAACCCCGCCCTCCTCCTCGCCACCATCGCGAAGGAGCGGCTCCGGGAGGCCGCGCGGGACGAGTCCTTCCTCGCCCAGCTCGACCGGGTGGCCCGGGACCTCTCGGACTACCTGGCCTCCCGGAACACCTGGCACCGGAACACCCGCGGGGAGAGCGGGAGCGTGGAGACCGCCTACTTCTGCATGGAGTACGGCCTCACGGAGTGCCTGCCCATCTTCTCCGGGGGGCTGGGGATGCTCGCCGCCGACCACCTGAAGTCGGCCAGCGATCTCGGGATCCCCATCGCCGGGGTGGGCCTCCTCTACCAGAAGGGGTACTTCCAGCAGTCGCTGGACCCGGAGGGCTGGCAGCGCGAGCGTTACCCCGTGAACGATTTCGCCACCATGCCGGTCCGGGCGCTGCGCGACGAGGGAGGCGCTCCTCTCACCGTCCGCGTGGACATCGGCGACCGGGAGGTCGAGGCCCGGCTCTGGCGGATCGACGTGGGGCGGGTCCCGCTGATCCTCCTCGACACGAACCTGCCCGGGAACCCCCCGGACCTCCGGGATCTCACGGACGACCTCTACGGAGGGGGACCGGATCACCGGCTGGACCAGGAGATCCTCCTGGGGGTGGGCGGGGTGCGGGCGCTCCGCCGGGTGGGGATCGCCCCCCGCGTCTTCCACATCAACGAGGGTCACTGCGCCTTCCTCGTCCTGGAGCGGATCCGGGAGCTCATGGAAGACCGGGGCCTGGCGTTCGCGGAAGCCCGGGAGGTGGTCGCCGCGAGCACGGTGTTCACCACCCACACACCGGTCCCCGCGGGGATCGACGAGTTCCCCCCGGAGATGGCGGCCACGCGGCTCGCCCGGATGCGGGAGGCTCTCGGGCTCTCCCGGGAGGAGTTCCTGGACCTCGGCCGCCTGCATCCCGGGCGGTCCGGCGCCCCCCTGAACATGGCGGTGCTCGCCCTGCGCACGAGCAGCTTCGTGAACGGCGTGAGCCGCCTCCACGGGGCGGTGGCGCGCTCCCTGTGGCGGGGGGTGTGGCCCGACGCCCCCCCGGAGGAGATCCCCATCGGACACGTGACCAACGGGGTGCACGCGGAAACCTGGATCTCCGTGGAGATGCGGACGCTCCTGGACCGGTACCTGGGCCCCTCCTGGCCCCGCAACGTGAGCGATCCCCGGACCTTCGAGGGCGCGGCCCGGATCCCGGCCGCCGAACTCTGGCGCACGCACGAGCGGCGGCGCGAGCGCCTGGTGGCCTTCGCCCGGGCGCGGCTCGCGGCCCGGCTCAAGGCCCGGGGCGCCCTCCGCTCCGAGATCGAGAGCGCCCGGGAGGCCCTGGACCCGGAGGCCCTCACCATCGGCTTCGCCCGGAGGTTCGCCACCTACAAGCGGGCGACCCTCCTCCTCACCGATCCCGATCGGCTGGAACGGATCCTGACCGACCCCCGCCGCCCGGTGCAGATCATCTGGGCCGGCAAGGCCCATCCCCGCGACGACGGGGGCAAGGACTTCATCCGGCGGATCGTCCAGTTCGCCCGGAGGCCGGGGCTCCGCGGGCGGGTGGTCTTCCTCGAGAACTACGATCCCGTGATCGCCCGGTACCTGGTGCAGGGCGCGGACCTCTGGCTCAACACACCCCGCCGGCCCCTGGAGGCCAGCGGCACGAGCGGGATGAAGGCCGCCCTGAACGGGGGCCTGAACCTCAGCATCCCCGACGGCTGGTGGGACGAGGCGAAGTCGCCGGACGTGGGGTGGACCATCGGCACGGGGGAGACCTACGACGACCCCGCCTACCAGGACCGGGTGGAGGCCAACACGATCTACGATCTCCTGGAGAGGGAGATCGTCCCCCGCTTCTACGACCGGGGTTCGGACGGCATGCCGCACGAGTGGATCGAGATGATGAAGGCGTCCCTCCGGGGTCTCGGGCCGGTCTTCAACACCCACCGGATGCTCCAGGAGTATGACGAGCGGGCCTACCACCCCGCGCTGGTGCGCCGGGCCCGCCTGGAGGAGGAGGACCACCGCCGGGCCCGGGAGCTCGCGCGGTGGTGGGAGAGGGTGCGGAAGGCCTGGCCGGGGGTGGCCGTGGGCGAGGTCTCCACCGATCTGAACGGGGAGATCCGGGTGGGGGCCTCCTTCACGGTGCGGGCGCTCGTGAAGACGGGGGGCCTTTCCCCCGAGGATCTCGAGGTGGCGGTGTACCGGGGCCGGGTGGCGGACGACACCGGGGAGATCACCGGCGCGGACACGGTGGAGATGGCCCCCGCGGGGGAGGAGGGGCCGGAGGGCCTCCCCTACGCCGCGGAGGTTCCCTGCGAGGCGAGCGGCCGCCGCGGCTTCACGGTCCGCGTCCTTCCCCGCCACGAGGATCTCCCCCGCTCCCGCGCCCTCACCCTCGTCCGCTGGCCCCCGTGAGGGAACCATGCGGAAGCGGGAGTGGTCTGTAACCTCCCGCGTTCTCCCTCCCCGTCCTCCCCCCACCCCGCGGCCGCCCCGCTCCGGCCCGGGCCCGCGTTTCTCATCGGGAGGCCCGGTTCCCGCCGGATCTCGCCGCCCCCGGCT
>JAOZQC010000128.1:6021-8125 GCA_029932425.1 Planctomycetota bacterium
GGGATTCCTCGTCCTCGACCCGCAAGGGGTCGCCTCCCCGTCGCGCCTTGCCCCTTCCGGCGATCTCCCGCCGGGAACGGCCGGCGGCGGACCGCGGACCCGCCGCTTGGAGGGAAGCCCGCTCCCGCGAGAAGCCCGGAGCCGTCGCCCGGACGCCGGATGAGGAGCGCAGGCTCCCCGCCCGGCTTCCCGCACCCGGATCGGCGGACGTCCCCCGCGGCGGCCCGCTCTCCGGCGCCGCCGGACTCTCCGGCTGCGAAGGACCGGCCCGGGACGACGGGCCTCCCGCCCGGTGCGACACCCGGGGCATCCGCCGGCGCTCCGCCTTCTTCCCCCGGAGAAGAGGGATCGGGCGGCGGCGAGGGGGCTCCCCGCGGACCTCCGGCCGCCCGCGGAGGGGTGGCGCCGGGGAGGCACGCCGGGCCCGGTCGCACCGTGCGCCGGAACGGAGAGGCCACGCCGGCCGCGAGGGCTCATGAGGTGCCGTTCCACAACCCCCCGGGCGTGGGCGGCGGGCGAAGAATGCGCCTGCGCAACCCCCCGGCCTCTCCCTTCCCGGAAAGCACCGGAAAGACGGGAAAAACGTGGCGCGCGCGAAACGCCCGCGTCTAGCATCCGACGCACGCCGCCGCTCGGGTTCTCTTCCGGGAACACACACCACATGCGGCACTGGTACCGGCACTGAACCGGGGGTGGGGAGCGCTGGGCGCTCCCGACGACCCGGCGGGCCCGGGGGGTTCGATCCTCGCGGGCCGGAACGGCCGGTACGCCCCCCTCCATCCAGGGTTGACCTCCCTGCGCACGCGGCGGCCGGCGCATCCGCGCAGACCTCGGCCCCCCGCCCCCGGATCCGGTCCCGCCAGGCAAGGGGAGGAAGACACATGCAACGGTTGCTCATCCTGTTCGCGGCGCTCTGCCTCGGAGCGCCCCTCGCCCGCGCCGGAGAGGAGCCTCCGGCGGAACCGGGCCCGCTCGGCAAGATCCACGAGGGGGCGAAGAAGGCCCTGCGGGATCTGGGGATCGAGGTCTACGGGCACTTCAAGCTCGACAGCTCCCGCGACACCTCCGAGACGAACTTCGGGGACACCGCGTTCTACGTGAAGAACTACGGGTCGGGGGAGAAGGACGAGGAGATCAACATCACGGCCCGGCACACGCGGCTCGGGCTCAACTGGAAGGGAGGCGAGGACCGCGGGATCAACGCCATCGGGAACATCGAGTTCGACTTCCTCGGGAAGGCGATCCAGAAGAACAGCGAGACCCAGGAGCTGCAGCCCGCGGTGCGCCTGCGTCACGCGTGGATGAAGTTCGACTTCGGCGGGGGCTGGTCCCTCCTGGCGGGCCAGACCTGGGACGTCTTCGCCCCCGTGAACATGAAGAAGCTGAACACCATGGTGGGCTGGGGGCAGGGGAACATGGGCTTCCGGCGGCCCCAGCTCCGGGTGTCCAAGAAGTTCCCGCTCGACGAGGGGACCGATCTCACCGTCGACTTCGCGATCGCCCGGCCCGTGGCCCGCGACAGCACGAAGCTCGACGACGATTCCCAGGACGACGGGGAGGACAGCGGCATCCCGGACCTCCAGGCCCACGTGGGCCTGAAGATCCCCTTCCTCGGCAAGAAGCCCCTGAAGACGGGGGTGGGGGGAGTGATCGGCTGGCGCGAGATCGGAGGCGGCGGGGTCCATCTCCGGGACGACGTGCACTACAAGACCTGGGCCGTGTGCCTTGACGCGGTGGCGCCGATCCTCGAGAACCTCGATCTCCTCGGCGAGCTGTGGACGGGCAAGGCCCTCGACGGGTACCGGGCGGGCGTCTGGCAGAGCTTCGTGGTGCACGATCACGAGGTTCACATCATCCGGGCCTGGGGCGGATTCGCGAACCTGGTGTGGAAGCCGGCGAAGCACTGGATGGTGGTGGTCGGCTACGGAGTGGACAATCCCGAGGATTCCACGTTCCACGGCGAGGACGGCCGCTACGAGAACCGGACCGTTTTCGGCAACGTCCGGTACTGTTTCTACAAGAACGCCACCGTGGGCATCGAACTGGACCGCATGGAGACCGACTACCGCGACGACAAGAACCGGGTGAACTACCGGATCCAGGC
>JAOZQC010000129.1 GCA_029932425.1 Planctomycetota bacterium
AGGTGGAAGACCGCCCGCTGGGCGGTAACGAGGTTACCAGTCGGAGGATCCTGCCGTGGATCAGCGAGGAAACGAGAGGGGCATGGCGCTGCTCGCCGTGCTCGCGGTGCTCCTGGCCCTGGTGCTCATCGCCACGCCCTTCGCCCTCCAGATGCAGAGCGCCGCGAAACGCTCCCTGTCCGTGCTCTACACCGAGGAGGCGGACCAGGAGGCCCAGAACCTGTTCGCCCTGGCGAACCTGTACCTCCTGAACACCGCCACCGACATCGAGCGCGCGAACCTCGAGAAGAAGGCGGACGCTTTCGCCACGCCGGACTGGGACACGCCGGACGAGTTCCGGATCCCGCGCGAGGTGATCGAGGCCTTCAACGTGAACAGCGCCCGGGGCCGGATCTGGGACGTCCGGGTGCAGGACGAGCAGGCGAAGATCAACGTCAACTCCGCGCCGTACACCCTGCTCGCGAACCTCTTCGGCGACACCGCCCTCGCGGAGGACGTGGATGAGGGGGACACGCGGATCACCCTGGAGGACGCCTCGTTCCTCCCGGAGGAGGACGGGCTGGTCCGGATCGGGACCGAGCTCGTCCGCTACCGCCGGCGGGCCGGCAACGTCCTCGAGGAGGTGGAGCGCGGCGTGCAGGCCGACCGTCCCTGGAACTCCGAACCCCGGGCCTGGAAGGCGGGGACCCTGGCCATGGACCCGGTGGCCTTCGAGGTGGCGACCTACCCGGTGCGGATCCGGGAGGGGAGCTTCACGCCCTTCACCAACCCCTACCAGGTGAAGCGGATCCACGAGCTCGGCACCACGGCCATGGACCCCGACTTCTTCGACAAGAACCTCGAGTACCTGACCACCGCCTCCGGCCGCGAGGTGGCGGGAGGCTGGTGCAACACGCAGACCCTGCGCACCGCCCTCCCGGGGCCGGAATCCGACACCGGGGGAGACACCATCCGCGTGGACGATCCCGTCTACTTCGGTCCGGGCACCCTGGTGCGGATCACGGACGGCACGCACACGGACTACTCGGTGGTGGTGCGGAACAATTACAACTCCATCGAGCTCGGGACGCGCGTGAAGCACGAGTACGAGATCGACCGGGCGCGGGTGGAGACCCTGGCCCGGCACCCGATCAACCTGAACACGGCCTCGGACTCGGTGCTCACGGCCTGTCTCACGCACCTGGCCCTCCGGGTGCGCGGCTCCGCGGACGAGGTGACGGAGACGGAGGCGAAGGACCTGATCGAGAAGTACTTCCGCAGGCAGCCCATCAAGAGCCTCTACCACCTGAAGACGATCCTCGACGAGGCGGTGAACGACGAGGTCATCTCCCGGCACGACCGGAACGCGATCTACCTGAACGCCCTGAATCCCCAGGACGCGAGGCTCGCCTTCTCCACGGTGCCGTTCTGCTTCAAGTCCTACGACACCTTCACGGTGAAGGCCACCGCGGTGGTGAACTCGCGCTCCGGCGAGGAGCTGGCCCGGAAGTCGGTCCGGCGCGTGATCTCCGTGAACCCCCGCCGCTCCACGGTCTGGAGCGTCGAGTCCCAGAGCGACTTCGAGTCCCAGATCATCGCGAGCCGGGACGCGAAGTGGATGATGACCTATCCCTACAACGTGGGCGGCCAGTTCGACGGGGTGAACATCCCCCCCTCCCGGTTCATCGCGCACATCCTCCGCGACATCTGGCCCTCCGACAGCCGGGCCCCCGGCGTGGGTGACGTGCGGCTCATGCCGGAGCGGCTGATGCTGGCGAACGTGTTCCACTACGACGACTCCCACTACGCGGACGGGTACTACATCCGGGACGCCGCCCTGAGCTACAGCACGAAGCTCGAGCAGGTCGACCTCGTGGGGGACGACGGGATGCGGCCGCTCTCCGTCTCCTGGTGGTACAAGCCCTACTGGGGCGGCCTGGGGAACACGCAGTACCTCCTGGACTGCGGGGAGGAGACCTGGCAGAACCGCGTGGCCGTCTTCTACGACGCCCCGAACCGGGAGCTCGTGCTCCGGGTCTGCGACGCCACCTTCGAGCACCGGGCCACGGAGATCCGGTACGGGATCGACGCCGGCGAGTTCGAGGACCGGACCTGGTACCACGTGACCGCCAACGTGACGGGTTCGAAGCCCTCCGATCTCACCCTCCTCGTGGACGGGCGGGCGGTGGGCCAGGCCACCTACATGACGCGCCTGACCCAGAGCATTTCCCCCACGGGGTCGGTGAGCGAGATCTCCGTGGAGGACGCCTCGAGCTTCCCGGAGGAGGGGGCCCTCCTGGTGCGGGGCGCGGACGGGGAGGAGGTGTTCGAGTACTCGAGCCGGAGCGACACCGCCTTCACCGTGAGCCGCCGGTTCGCGCGGCTCCCTCTCTCGCGTACCGGGAGCGACGAGTACGCGGGAATCGGCCACGAGGAGGGGGAGGTGGTCACGCTCCTCGGGTACGCGAGCCCGCTCGTCACGGATCTCCCCGTGGGTGGCGCCACCCTCCCGAAAGACCTCGGCGAGTGGCATGCCATGAAGGTGACCTTCGGGGAGGACGTCCTCTACATCCCGGCCAGCGGCGGCTCCTCCGGGTCGGGGAGTGACCGGAGCCGGCCCGAGGGGTCCGGGTCGGGTTCGGACGGGACGGTGAGCCCCGACGACGGGGGGGGCGGCGGCGCTCCCACTCCCAGCCCGGGCGGCGCTCCGCCGCCCACCATCCCGATCCAGGATCCCACCCCGGTGGTGCCGGGAGGCGGGTCGGACGGCGCGGGCGGGGGGGGGGCCTCCGGGGGCAGCTACATCCGGGGAATCGCCAAGGACCGCACCACGGTGACCCTCCGCATGGGCGAGGGGATCCGGCCCTGGGACGAGAACGTGAGCGACCAGGAGGCCCTGGCGGCCTTCGGGGAGCACGGCTTCGCCCTGCTCGTGAGCCCCGGCCCCGACCGGAACCTCGTCCCCGGGGAGGTCATCGGGGGGAGCGAGATCGTCACCTACCGGAAGTCGGGCAGCACGATCACCATCGAGCGGTACCAGGCGACGAAGCAGATCATGGCCGCCGAGCCCCACTTCGTCCCCCAGCACACCTACGGCTCCCCGGACGCCAAGGTGAACGCGAACTTCGGCGATACCACCTGGCCCGGCATCGCCACCGCCCTCATCCCCATCTCCGTGGAGGTTGCGGGGGGAGGCGGGGAGCTCGATTACTTCGACGTGGTGGACGATGACGAGCTGGCGGACCCGGGGGTGACCCGGGCGTTCGCCCAGATCGGTACGGAGTGGATCGCCTACACGTACCCGGACGCGGGGTCCGCCCAGGGCGGTGCCCTCCTCGTCTTCGACCGGCCCGCCAACATCACGGCGGTGACGAACATGTTCGGCGGCAGCTCCCTCACCTTCACGGGGGGACAGGGGGACGGGACGGCGACCCCGCCGGACGCGGGCGGGGGAGGCGACGGCGACGACTCGCCGCCCACGCCCACGCCCCCCGACGACGAGCCGCCCAACCCGGAGCCGCCCTCCCCGCCGCCCCCCGAGGACGACGGGGGGCCCGGGGGCGGCGAGACGCCTCCGCCTCCGGACGAGAATCCCCCCCCTCCGGGGGAGGACGACGGAGGTCCCAGCGGCGGCGAGACGCCTCCGCCCCCGGACCCGAATCCCCCCCCTCCGGGGGAGGACGACGGAGGTCCCAGCGGCGGCGAGACGCCGACTCCGCCCGAACCGCCCCTGCCCCCGGACGAGGACGACGGTGGCCCCGGCGGCGGCGAGACGCCGCCCCCCTCTCCTCCGGGCGAGGACGAGCCTCCCCCGGACACCGGCGGAGATGACGACGGCGGGGAGACGCCTCCGGACGCGCAGGAGCCCTCGGAGCCCGCGGGGGGCAACGAGGGAGGGCGCGTTCCGTCGGACTCCGGCTCCGCGGGGGACGACGTCCCCTTCCCGGAGACGGAGATCGCGGCCCGCCTGCAGCACCGGCCCCTGGGCGACGTGACCGTGGCGGACACGGCCTCGGAGACGCACGCCGCGGGCGACGAGGTGATCCCCGCGTTCCTCATCCGGGACGGGGTGGCGGGTTACAAGGACCGCGTCACCGTGGCGGTGGGGGAGGACCCCGTGGAGGAGCTGATCCTCCAGCACAACTTCCAGGAGAAGTACGGCGAGTACACCCTGAACTGGGTGGCGGCCACCTCCTTCGTCTCCGAGCGCTACGAGCGCTCCGAGAACGAGCTCGGTGCCATCAAGGCCCGCACCGTGGAGACGCGGCGGGTGACGCGGCTGCTCAAGTTCCCGAGCGGGGAGCTCCCCACGAAGGTGGCGGACGAGATCCGGTTCGGGACCCGTTTCGACGGGGGGGGCGTCTCGCAGGCGTTCCTCGACGAGCTCCACTTCCGGAGGAGCCTGAACGACGAGATCTACTACCTCGGCGACGGCGGCCTCCTGGACGACGACGGGGCGGATGCCGGGAGCGGGAGCGGGGAGAGCCTCCCCTACCTCGAGGCCGAGGAGGAGGAGGTGAAGATCCACATGCGGCCCACGGTGGGCAACCCCGACGGCCTGCCCGTCACGGGTCTGCCGGAGGACGGCGGCGTGATCCGGGTGAACGACGAGATCATCGCCTACGAGTCCCTCGACACCGCCACGGGAACCCTGCATCACGTACTCCGCGGGGCGCTGGGCACGGTGGCGGATCGGCACTCTTTCGGAGATCGCGTGACGGAGATGGAGGGGGTGACGGTGGCCCTCCTCGACGGCGGGATCGGCGCCACCGCCAGCGAGATCCCGTTGAACCGGAGCGACGACTTCCCTCGTTTCGGCGGGGGCTACG
The DNA here is from genome assembly GCA_029932425.1 of Planctomycetota bacterium. Lineage (GTDB taxonomy): Bacteria > Planctomycetota > JAJSAM01 > JAJSAM01 > JAJSAM01 > JAOZQC01. The sequence goes on from JAOZQC010000129.1 coordinate 4,809, forward strand.
TGCTCATCGACGACGAGATCATCGGGTTCACGCGCGTGCAGAACAACCGCCTCGTGATGCCCCAGGACCTCCGCGCCGCCGAGGAGGCGCCGTCGGACCGGTCCTCCGGGGACGAGGGGGAGGGGACGGACGGGAGCGGGCGGACCCGGCAGGGACCGGGCATCTTCCGCGCCCGGTACGGGACGACGGCCGCCGATCACCCGGACCGGTCGTTCGTCTTCTACTTCCCCACCCGCTACCCCGACCGGTACGTGGAGCGGTCGACGGATCCGGAAACGAGCAGCATGATCATCCGGAAGCGGATCGACCAGGCGTTCTGGAAGCGGATCTCCTGGGACGAGAAGATCGTGGACCACACGGACGTGAAGGTGCTGGTCCGGTTCGACGGCACGCCCGAGTGGGACTCGGAGAACATCTACAACGTGAACGAGGGCCGCGTGGAGTCGGGGGACCCGGACGAGTTCCGGGCCGATCCGAAGAGGTTCCTCTTCCGGATCGACACCCCCCACGGCGAGAACCGCCTGAACATCCAGGCGGACCGGATCGAGGTGAGGATCGCCTACCAGTACGAGGCGGGTTCCTTCGATCCCTACCAGGAGCTGCCTCCCAACTCCTGGAAGGACACCCCCTGGCTGAAGGCGCTTCGACTGGAGTACGTGGCCCCGGTGACGGTCTTCTACTCGGAGGACGTGAAGTAGCGGGGGCGGGCACTTTCCCCCCCGCCCAGGACGGCTCGTGCGGCCCCTCCCGAGGGGGGGCCGCGCGGGATTCCGGCGCGGGCGCCGCGGCCGGAGGGAGACGCACATGAGAACGCGAACCCGGGGCTTCACCCTGGTCGAGCTCATCCTCGCCATGTCCCTCTTCCTCGTTCTCGGCACCGCCCTGGTCGCCCTGCTCGCCCGGGCCATGGACTTCCTGGACACGGGCAGCCAGGGCACGGAGGTGCTGGACAAGTCCATGGACTTCCTGCGCCCCTTGAAGGCCGATCTCCAGAACGTCCTCGTGGAGCGGCGCGGGGATCCCGGGGTTCCCGAGATCCGCTTCTACTCGGACTACGTGCCCCTGGATCCCGGCGGAAAGGGCCGGACCACGATGTGGGCCCAGCGCCTGGCCTTCGTGCGGTCCACGGAGGAGGAAGCGGCGGACCGGGTCACCCGGGCGGCGGGGACGAAGGCGGGGGCGCAGGCTTTTCTCGACGGCCGGAACGACGGCCCCGAGGCGGCGGCCGGGCGTTTGCGGGCCCCGGGGGGCATGCAGGAAGTGCTCTACATGGCGGTGCCCGAGGATCCCCGCGATCCCGGCCTCCTGACGCTCTACCGGGGGATCCGCTCCCCCGTGGGAGGGCCGGGCTCGCTCCTCGATCCGAAGACGGTCCGGTCCGCGGCGGACCTGAAGAAGGTGGCGCAACCGCTCCTGGCGGGAGTGCTGCACTTCGAGGTGCGGTTCTGGACCTCCCGCACGAAGAGCTGGCAGCCGGACTCCGTCGTTCCCTCCGAGGACGGTCCCGCTCTCTCCTGGGACTCCACCCGGGGCATCCTCCCCCCCGGGCTCCGTCCCAACCGGTTTCCCTTCGCGCGCGGCCCCGCCTCCCTCGCGGATCCCCGGGACGACATCTCGCCCCGGGCCGTGCGGGTCCAGGTCGTCTTCGAGCCCACCGGCACCGACGTGAGGATCGCCCGGCTCCTGGAGCCCGTGGACGAGCGGCAGACCCGGGTGGAGGTGGACACGCCGGAGATCGCGAGCCTCACGGACGACCGGGCGATCAAGGTGGGCGCGGAGTGGATGAGCTACTCCTCGATCCTCGGGACCACGTTCTCCATCGTGAACCGCGGTTTCCGGGGGACGGAGGCGACGAGGCACGCGGCGGGTGAACGCGTGCGGGTGGGCACCCGCGTGGAGCGGGAGATCCGCATTCCCGCCTTCCGCGAGGACCGGAGCTTCCGATGACGGCGCGGACCGGGAGGCGATTCGCCTCGATGCGGCGAGGGTCGCGCCGGAGAGGTCCGTATAATGAGGTGGCCATGACCGCTTCCGAACCAGCCCCGGCGACGCGGGAGAGCGGGTTCACCCTGCTCGAGGTCCTCATCGCCATGATCGTCCTGGCGGTGGGAGGGGTGAGCATCCTCTCCCTGTTCGCGGCGGCGGTGGCGGTGCAGTACGATTCGGTGGTCGGCATGCGGCAGGCGGACGTGGTGGCGGAGGCCGCGGCGGAGGCGCAGCGCGCCCTGGACGGCCACGCGGCCACCCCCGACGCCCCGCTTCCCCCCGACATCAAGAGGAAGCCTTCCCCGGCGGCCCCGGCGGACTTCGAGGTGGAGATCTCGTTCCACGCCCTGGCGGGGTTCCCGGAGGGGGAGGGAGCGAAGGCCGTGATCCGCGTGTTCCACCGGGGCGTGGAGCGGGACCCGGTGGTGCGCATCCTCCAGAGAACCGCCTTCTCGACCCGGGAGCTGGAGGAGTCGGTGAGCCTCGAGCGGGACCGCCGGGCGGACGCGGAGGCGGCCGAGCGGAAGAAGGCCGAGGAGGGGAACCGGCCGAGATGACGGAGGCGACGAACGGCCGGCCCGGCGGCAGGCCGGCCCGGGCGGGAAAGGACGGGAGGCACCCATGAGATCGCGCGCGACCATCCTCGCTCTCGGAGCGCTGGTGCTTCTCCTCGGCGCGGCCCGGGCGGAGCAGGTCCGTCTCCGCAACGGACGGCTCCTCCAGTGCGAGATCCTCCAGGACCGCTCCGACGAGGAATTCCTCACCGTGCGCCTCTTCAGTACGGGAGGGGTGTTCCGGCTGCGGTGGAAGGACCTGATCCGGGAGGACGAGGACCGGCTGCGCGACGCCCTCGGGTTGACGCCCTGGGAGGAGACCGAGGTGCCCCTCATCCCGGGCCACGAGGTCACCTTCACGAACGGCAGCGTGGACCGCGGCCTGGCTCTGAACCCGGAGGACGCGGCGAGTCCCCTCCGGCTGAAGACGGCCAGCGGCATCCGCGAGTACTCTCGGACCCGGGTCGGCAAGATCGCCCCCGCGGAAGTCCCCATCACCGTGGTCTACAGCCTGGATGAGATCTACCGGAAGTACCTGGCCGAGGGCGCTCCCGAGACCGGGCTCCAGCACAAGGACCTGGCCGACCGCCTGATGTCGGTGGGGGACTACCCCCACGCCCTGGAGCACTACCGGCTCGCCCTGGAGGATCCGGACCTGCCGGAGGAGCAGGGTCTCGTGGTGCGGAACCGCCTGGAGCGGGTGAAGATCCTCGTCCGGCATCACGGAGCGGTGGAGAAGCGGACGGAGATCATGA
>JAOZQC010000130.1 GCA_029932425.1 Planctomycetota bacterium
TGACCGTCTGGGATGCCGGGTGGCGGGGCACACGTACGTGATCTGGCTGTTCCAGAGCGGCCTCCACGTCCTCGCTCCCGGGGCGGAGCCCGACTGGCCGCCGGAGGAGGGGCTCCGGCGGGGCACCCCGGAAGCTCCGCTCCGGGCGGCCCTCTCCCGGCCCGGGGCGCCGCGCACGATCACCTGCTTCCGCATGTCGATTCCGGAGCGGATTGCGGTACCATCCCGCCCATGAAGATCTACGTGAGCGCGGACATCGAGGGGGTGGCGGAGATCTCGAGCTGGGACGAGGCCGATCCCACGCATCCCGAGTACGCGAAGGCCCGCGAGCGCATGAACGGACACGTGGCGGCGGCGTGCGAGGGGGCGGTGGCGGCGGGAGCCGCCGAGATCCTGGTGAAGGACGCCCACGCCCATGCCCGCAACCTCGACGCGGAACGCCTCCCCCGGTGCGCCCGCGTCCTCCACGGCTGGAGCGGCCACCCCCTCATGATGGTGGAGCGGCTCGACCGGAGCTTCGACGCCGCGCTCTTCCTGGGCTACCACTCCCGGGCGGGCTCCGGCGGGAGCCCCCTCTCCCACACCCTCTCCTCCTCCAAGGTGGCGCGGATGGAGGTGAACGGCCTTTCCGTCTCCGAGTTCCACATCTTCACCTTCGCGGCGGCCCTCCACGACGTGCCCGTGGTTTTCGTGAGCGGGGACCGGGCGCTCTGCGACGAGGTGGCCGCGCTGAACCCCGCCATCCGGACGGTGCCGGTGGTGGAGGGACCGGGAGAGGGGACCCTGAGCCCGCACCCCGCGGTGGCGGAGGAGCGGATCCGGGCGGGGGTGGAGGAGGCCCTCCGGGGAGAGATCTCCGCCTGTCGCGTGGAGCTTCCCGAGCGGTTCTCCGTGCGCGTGGTCTACCACCAGGCCACCCGCGCCTACCGGGCCTCGTGGTACCCCGGGGCGCGGCTCCTGGACGACGTCACCGTCGCCTTCGAGACGGACGACTGGTTCGAGGTCCTCCGGGCCCTCGGCTTCATCGTCTGAGCGCTTCCCCGCGCACCTCTCCCCCCCGGCGCGCGGGAGGTCGCGGGAAGGGACCGGGCGCGACGGGATCCGGCGGGAGCCGCGCGTTCCGGCGGGGAAGGAGGGCTACTTCCCCCGCCCCTCCTCCGGCCCCTCGCGGCTCCCCGCGCCGCGGGGGGGCCAAGGATCGAGAAAGGCGGCGCGGCCTCCCTGCAGGTCCATCGCGATGGAGACGTTGGGGCCGTTCGCCGCCGCGGGGTCCCGGCGGCGGAGGTGCCAGGTCGTTCCGTCCCCCGCCTCCGGGTCGGCGGCGAGCTTCCCCTTCCGGTCCCGGCGGAGATAGCGGTCCTTGCCCCCGAGATCGAGGAAGATCGCCACCTGCGTCAGGTGGAAGGGGTAGGTGGCCGTACGCCCGATCGCGGTGTAGCCCGGCCGGTCGTCCACGTCCCCGAGACCGCGCTGTCCCGCGCCGAGGATGTAGGTGTCGTCCCCGCCCTCGTCGAGGAAGAGCGCGTTGCTCCGGACCTCCGCCAGGCCGGTGGAGATCACCTTCGCCTCGTAGACGTCGTTCCCCGCCCCGCGGTCGATGAGGAGGGCGGCCACCACGTCCCAGCCGAAGGCGAAGGCGGCCCCCGCGTTCTCCTCCAGCACGTGGCGGTCGTCGCCCCCCTCGTCGATGAGGGCGCCCACCGCGAAGTGAGCGCCGCTCCCCTGGGTGAAGTAGACGCTCCGGTACTCGTCGTTCCCCCCTCCGTCCCAGAGGAGCCCGGTCCCGTACCAGTAGCCGAGCCCCTGCGAGAAGTTTCCCGCCCGGTAGGCGTCGTCGCCGTCCACGTCGAGGAGCGCCCCGAGCCCTCCGGCCCGGCAGTGGCCGTCCGCCCCGTCGCCCCGCCGTCCGCTGCCCGCACCCTGGGCGTTGCTCACCGCCACCTTCTTCCGGCTGTGGTAGTCCGCCCGCCCCGCCTTCGCCGCGTCGGGCTCGGCGTAGTAGGAGTCGTTCCCGGAACGGTCCGCCAGGATCCCCACTCCGCCCGGGAACCCGAGACCCTGGCCGTCGCCCTTCTCGAGGTGGTAGCGGTCGTTCCCCGCGGCGTCCAGGAGGAGGCCGGCGCCGAGGTACCCCGTGCCCATCCCGGCCTCCGCCATCCGGTACCGGTCGTCGCCCCCCTCGTCCACCAGGACCCCCATGCCGAAAAGCCCCGTCCCCAGCCCCCAGTCGGCGGAGGACCAGGCGTCGTCCCTCCTTCCGGCGGAGTACACGAGGCCGCACCCGAGGATGCCGCTCGCCACCCGGCGGTCCCCGCCGGGGGCGGCGTGGGCGTCGAGGAAGAGGGCCACCGAGAGCGGGCGGCGGACGTCCGTGGCCCCGGGGGAGGGGTCGAGCACGTCGGCCCCGGGGAAGCCGACCACCAGGAGGGGATCCTCCACCACCGGGGTGTCCGCGGAGCTCGCGTCCAGGTGGACGGCGCCCCAGCTCGTGGAGAGCACCAGGTCGAAGCGGGGCCGGTGCTCGAGGGCGGCGAACGCGGCGGCCAGCTCCCGGCGCGCGTCCTGGACGGCCTGCAGCGCCTTCAGGCATCCGTAGTAGAGGGACGGGGCGTCGAGAAGCCGGGCGGCGTCGTCGAGGGCGGGGAAGTACCGCGTGGCGTCCCCCGTGCTCTCCGCGAGATCGGGAAGGGCCTCGAAGACCCGCCGGCGAAGCTCCGGGGGCACCCGGCGCAGGCCGAGGTCGATCCATTCCCGGGCGTCGATGAGGTTCAGGACGAGCTTCGCCAGGGGGAGGTGCAGGGCGGGAGGGATCTTCGCCAGGTCCTTCCGGAGCTTCTCCAGGGGATCCCCGCTCCCGTCCGCGGGCTGGCCGAACGTCACGTCCCGCCTGAACCTCGTATGGGAGCGATCCAGGAGCCGTACCAGGGCATGGAGGAGCGGATCGTGCTCCGCGGGGCGGGGATCGAGGTTGGCCCCGTAGCCCCGGAAGCCGCCGAGGAGCCGGTCCGTGCCCAGGAGGACGGCCAGGCGGTAGAGCGCCCGGGGCTCCTCCCGGAGCTTCTCCGGGGTCAGCAGGTCCTCCACCGCGTTGCCCATTGTCCGCGTGAACTCGTAGGTGTCCAGGGGATGGGCGAGGAGGTCCTCGAAGAAGGGGAGCAGGTAGGGAATGGTGCGCGGGTGCGGGTAGCGGCCCCAGGTGGCCTTCGGCCGGTACCCGAGATCGGCGACTCCCACGTTCATCCGGGAGAGGGCGGCCCCCAGGGCGTCGGGGGGCCGCTCCCGGTCCGCGGCCCCCGCGGGAAGGCCGAGGAGGAGCCCGGCCAGGAGGAGACCGAGGGAAGGGAAAGAACGGCGCGTCCGGCGGATCATGACATCTCTCCTTCCTCGGCGCATGGTACCGCCCCCCGGGCGGGGTGGGAACGCCGGACCGGGCGGCGCCCGGCCGCGCGTGGAAGGGAGGGCCGCTCCCCGCCCTCCGGGGGAGGCCCCCGCTCAGCGGGCGGAGGCCTTCTCCATCCGGATCTTCTTCCGGCCCTGCTCGATGACGAGGAAGCGGTCGGCGGGCAGGTCCCGGAAGACCTGCTCGGAGTGCTCCCGGTCCGGCCAGCGGACCACGAGCCGGTCCACCCTCTTCGCCTTGCCCAGGCCGAAGCACGCTTCGGGAGGGTCCTCGTGGTTGGCGAGGCCGGAGCCGGCGCGGATCTCGCGGATCTGGGTGACGCCGCCCGCGGTCACCGTGATCCGGGCGCCGATCCCGCTCCGGTTGGCGGACCGTCCGGCCAGCCTCACGTTCAACCAGTGATTCCCGGACCGGTTGCCGATGTCGTTCCGGAAGAGCCCCACCTCATTCACCGAGAGGCCGCCCATGTACTTGTCCCGGTGGGCCTTCGAGAGGCGCATGAAGGAGCGCCCGGCCAGGATGTCCACGTCCCCGTCCCGGTCGAAATCGCCGAGGGAGAGATCGCCGCACCCCTCCCAGTCGAACCCCGCGAGGTCGGTGAGGTCCTCGAAGGTGCCGTCCGCCTTCTGACGGTAGAGACGCAGGAACTGGCCGTCGGGGTAGTCCCCCGAGCCGATGAGGAGATCCAGGCGGGTGTCGTTGTCCACGTCGAGCCAGGCGACGTGGAGATCGCCGTAGTTTCGGTTCTTCGGGTCCCGCGACGGCCGCGGGGGGAGGAACTCGGTGACGGGGTGTCTCCGGAACTTCCAGCCCCCCTCCGCGCCCAGGTTCTCGAGGAGGCTCGGGGGGTCGGAGGATTCCCCGGCCCAGGCGTGCTGGATCTCCCCCAGGAAGAGGTCCAGGTCGCCGTCGTTGTCATAGTCGCCCACCGCGCAGTCGAAGGTGTTCCCGTTCGCCCGGAAGGGGGGCTCCGGCGGCCGCCGCACCCAGGCCGGGTACCTCCCGTGGGTGATCTCGTCCCCCGCGAAGCCCGTGGCCGGTCCCACGTCGGTGAAGGTGCCGTCCCCGTCGTTCCTCCAGAGGTAGTTCCACTGGCGGCCGTAGGAGAGCTGGAGGAGGTCCGGCCACCCGTCGTTGTTCCAGTCCGCGGCGGTGACCCCGTAGGTGGGGCGGGAGGAGCGCGGTCCCCCGAACATGGGGGTGGTGAGGAGCCCCGCCTTCTCCGTGACGTCCGTGAAGCCGCCCCGGCCGTCCCCCCGGTACAGCCGGTCCACGCCGCATCCGTAGAGGACGCCGTACCGCCGGTACTCCCGGCCCTCGAAGAGGTCGAGGTTCCCGTCGCCGTCGTAGTCCACGACGGCCAGGGCCATGGCGGGGCCCGCCGCCTCGGGGGCCGTGAACCCGGAGGGCTTCGCCCGGTGGAAGCGTCCCTTTCCGTCGTTCAGCCACACGGAGCTGCGAACCCCCGGGTCGCACTCCTTCACGGTGATCCACTTTCCGCGGCGCCGGTCGAACCACTCCCAGGTGGAGTGGACGCCGAAGACGGCATCCTGGTCCCCGTCGTTGTCGAGGTCCGCGAAGTAGAGGTACTGGGGGAGGTACGTCATCTTCCGGGCCTTCGCCCGGTTCGGCTTCCCGTCCTTCCCGAGGGGCACGATCTTCACCTCGGGGAATTCGATCCCCGGATCGGGAAGGAGCTCGAACTTCCGGCCGCGCCTCGAGAGGTAGAACCGCTCGCGGTCCAGGCAGAGATCGTGGAAGCCGTCTCCGTCGAGGTCCACGAGGATCGCGTCCTTGGCCCGCACCCCCGCGAGCCCGACCTCCGCCGCCACGTTCGTGAACCACTTCGCCCGTTCCTTCCCGAGACCGGGCCGGGCGCCGAGCGCCAGGAGGGCCAGGCAGAGGACGGCGGCGGGGAACGTCGCTTGTCTTCTTCCCCGGCTTTCCCCGGCGCCGGGATGCGTGGAAGAACAAGAATGCGAAGCAGTTGCATTGACTCGTCCGCCGGTTCTCTTCATCCTCATTCCTCCTTCCGGGACGGCTCCTCCAGTTTCCGGTACACCCCCGGCCTCCGGTCCCCCAGGAACCCGAACCGCTCGCGGGCCTCCCGCACCTCGCCGGGGTCCACGGCTCCCCGCACCACCGCCTCCCGCCGGGAAGCCCGGTCGCGGGCGCGGCCGAAGGGATCGAGGAGGGTGCTGTCCCCGGAATGGGGCTCCCCTCCCCCCACGCCCACCCGGTTCACGCCCAGGACGAAGGCCTGGTTCTCGATGGCCCGGGCCCGGAGCAGGATGTTCCACGCGCGGCGCCGGCGCTCCGGCCAGTTGGCGATGACCGCGAAGAGATCCGTGCGTTCCGCCGCCGCCCGGAAAAGCTCCGGGAACCGGAGGTCGTAGCAGATGAGAGGCGTGACCCGCACGCCCTCCACCTCCGCGGTGAAGACCTCTTCCCCGGCTCCGTACACCTCCGGCTCCCCCGCGAGGGTGAAGGGGTGGATCTTCCGGTAGCGGAGGATCTCCCGGCCCCCGGGGTCGAGGAGGGAGAGGGCGTTCCGGGGCCGGGGATCCCCGGGTTCGGCGAACCCCCCCACGATCCACACCCCGAGCTTCAGGGCGAGCCCGGCCAGGAACTCCCGGATCCGGTCCGTGAAGGGGAGGATCTTCTCCGCGTCCATGGAGAACCCGGTGGCGAACATCTCGGGGAGGACCACGAGCCGCGCTCCCGCCCCCGCCGCCGCCGCCGCGAGCCGTTCCGCGCGCGGGAAGTTCTCCTCCGGGTCCTCCCAGGCGATGTCGAGCTGGAGGCCGGCGGCGATCACGGGCGGAGCCTCCCCAGGCGCCGCGCGGCCTCCTCGAGGGTCTCCATTCGCTTGCAGAAGGCGAACCGGAGGAGCCGCCGCCCCTCCTCCGGACGCCTCGCGTAGAACGCGCTGGGGGGGATCGCCGCCACCCCGATCTCCTCCACCAGGTGGCGGGCGAACTCCCGGTCGTCTCCCTCGAAGAGCCCCTCGAAGGAAGCGAGGATGAAGTACGTCCCCCGGGGGAGCGCCACCGCGAACCCCGCTCTCCGGAGGGCGTCCGCCAGGAAGTCCCGGCGCGCCCGGTACGCCCGCCGGAGGGTCTCGTAGTACTCCTCGCCGAGACGGGCGAGGGCGTGGGCCACCGCCGCCTGGAGAGGGGTGGCGGTGGCGTAGGTGACGAACTGGTGGGCGGCCTGCGCCGCGTCCACGAGCGGCTTCGGACCCAGACCCCAGCCCACCTTCCACCCCGTGAAGGAGAACGTCTTCCCCGCGCTGGAGAGGGTGAGGGTCCGTTCCCGCATGCCGGGGAGGGAGGAGAGGGGGACATGCCGGGCGCCGTCGAAGACCAGGTGCTCGTAGACCTCGTCCGCGAGGACGAGAAGGTCGTGTCGGGCCGCGACCCGCGCCACCACGGAGAGCTCCCCGGGGGTGAAGACCTTCCCCGTGGGATTGTGGGGGGAGTTCAGGACGAGGAGACGCGTCCGGTCCGTGACGGCGGCCTCCAGGTCCGCTTCCGTGAAGGAGAAGTCCGGGAAGCGGAGGGTGACGTACCGGGCCGCGGCCCCCGCCAGGGCGGCCGCCGCCGGGTAGCTGTCGTAGAAGGGCTCGAAGAGAACGACCTCGTCGCCGGGGTCGAGGATTCCCAGGAGGCTCGAGGCGATCCCCTCCGTGGCCCCGGAGAAGACCACCACCTCCGTGTCGGGGTCGTAGCCCGTCCCGTAACGCTTCCGCCGGTCCTCGGCGATCGCCCGCACCAGGTCGGGTTCGCCGCGGGACCGGGCGTACTGGTTGCGGCCCTCCCGGAGCGCGCGGATCGCGGCCTCCACGAGCTCCGGGGGGCCGTCGAAGTCGGGAAAGCCCTGGGAGAGGTTCACCGCGTCCCGCTCCGCGGCGAGCCGGGTCATCTCCGCGAAGATCGTGGTGCCGAAGGGTCTGAGCTTCCGCGAGATCACGGGCTCCTCACCGCGAGAGGATCTCCGCGAGATCGAGGAGCACGTCCGGGTCGAGGAGGTAGCCGGCGTGGGTGCCGGTCCCCAGGTCCCGGGTGTGGATCCGATCCCGCCACTTCGGTTCGTCGGTCATGAACACGCTCCGCATGGGCACCACCCCGTCGCCGGGGCCGGTCCGGAGGTCCTCCGAGGGATCGAACTTCGCGGGGTCCAGGCTCCCCGTGGCGAGGCTCGCCATGTGGATGAAGTCCACGGTGTCGATCGTCCCCGCGGAGAGACCGAGGAGGTCGGAGCCCGCGTCGCGGTAGCAGAAGGCGTGGTAGGTGGTCTCCGGGTCCGGTCCCGCCGCGTTGAGCGCCGCGAGCGGCGGGGCGGGGAGGAGCGCGGAGAAGAGCGCGGAGACGGGGACCGGCCCCAGGAAGGCCCACTCGTAGGTGGGGATGAAGTTCTCGAGGGCGGCCGCCGCGTCGGTGTCCAGGAGGAGATCCACGAGGGTGTCCGCGCCCCGCGGGATGCCCTCGAGGGGGGGGGTGCCACGCAGGAGGCCGGGGAGGACGGCGAGCGGCGTCCCCTCGTTGGGGGTTCCCAGGAAGACGAGCGTCCGCACCCGCCCCGCGCCACCTCCCTCCGCCATGTAGCTCCGCGCCACCAGGCCGCCCATGGAGTACCCCACGATGTCCACCTTCGTGAAGGGGGTCCCCCGGAGCG
>JAOZQC010000131.1:0-1334 GCA_029932425.1 Planctomycetota bacterium
GAGCTCGGCGGGCGGGAACCGGGCGCCGCGGGGGGGCGACCCTTCCCGGGTCGATGTCGGGGCGCCGCGCCGCCCTGGAGGGCGGGACCCGGAGAAGACCGGGCGCGCGGGCGGGACATGCGGGCCGGGGCCGGGCCGGACCGCTCGCGGGCGGGGACCCGGGGAAACCGGCGCGGGACGGCGGCATCTCTTTCCCAAGGGCTTCCGCTCCCTCGTATATACACGCGGACCTGGTGCGTGCAGGAGGGACCCGCGATGAGACGATCGATCTGGACCGGCGGCGCACTCGTGGTCCTCGTGCTTCTCGGCACGGTCGCCTTCTCCCAGGAGAAGGAGAAGGCGCCGGACGTGAAGGCGCTCATCGAGAAGCTCGGGGATCCGGACTACGCCGTGAGGCGCGACGCGGAGCGGAAGATCCTCGACCTGGGGGAGAAGGCGATCCCCGCCCTCGAGGAGGCGGCCAAGCAGCACGCGGACGTGCACGTGCGCTACGAGGCCGAGCGGCTCCTGGACAGCCTGAAGCGGAAGGAGACCCCCCTCCGGGAGAAGCCGGGGCCCCGGGCGTCCGGGGGCGACTCGCTCTGGGACCAGCTCCGGGAGATGGAGAAGCGCTTCGACGATCTCCTGCGGAGGCTCACGGAGGAGGGGCTCCTGGGGTCGGAGGACCTGGAGCGGCTCCGCCGGGCCCTGCCGCCCTCCCCGGGCGCGGAGGGCTCCGTGAAGGCCACCGTGAAGGGGATGGTGGACGACGGCGAGGAGCGGCTGGAGTACGAGCGTGACGCCTCGGGCCGGGTGAAGGTGAAGATCACGAGGGACGGGGAGACCCGGACCTACGAGGCCGAGAACCTCGAGGCGCTGAAGAAGCAGGCCCCCGAGGTCTACGAGAAGGTGAAGCCGTACCTCGGCGGGATCCGGATGCGGATCCGGGACTGGTGGGGAGCCTGGCCGGACCCCTTCGACCTCCACCGCCGCCTGCTCCCGCGCGGCCGGGCCGTGCCCCTGCCCCTGCGCCCGCGGGACCTGCCCTTCCCCGGGGAGGACCGGAAGGCTCCGGGCGGGTTCCGGCTCGGCGTCTGGGTGGGGGAGATCGGGGAGGCCCTCCGGGCGCACCTCAAGCTCCGGCCCGACGAGGGGGTGCTCGTGGAGGAGATCGTCCCCGGCAGCCTCGCGGACCGCATGGGGATCCGGAGGCTCGACGTGATCCGCACCGCCAACGGGGTGAAGGTGGGATCGGCGGCCGACATCCGCAAGGTGCTCTCCGGGCTGAAGGCGGGGGAGAAGATCGAGCTCGGCATCCTCCGCGCCGGAGAGGCCCTGACGCTCTCCGCCACCCG
>JAOZQC010000131.1:1344-5758 GCA_029932425.1 Planctomycetota bacterium
GGGACGGCGCCGCGCGGGGCCCCCGGTCGGGGAGCGGGACGGCGGGAAGGAGATCCGCGGGCGGGAGACGACCCCCTTGGGGGCCGGCGGAGTCGCCGGGGCCGGGGAGGGCCCCCGTGTTCCCGGAGGGGCGCCCCCCGCGGGGCCGGGAGCGCCCGGTCAGCGGTGCCGCCGCCGGAGCTGGCCGCAGGCGGCGTCGATCTCCCGGCCCCGGGGTCGCCGGACGTGGGTGGGGATGCCCTCGCGGCGGAGAATCGCCGCGAAGGCCTCCACGTCCCGGGCGGGGGGCGGCCGGAAGGGAAGGCCCTCCACGGGGTTCAGGGGGATCAGGTTCACGTTCCGGTGGCCCCCGGAGAGGAGCCGGGCCAGGCGCCCGGCGTGAGCGGGGCCGGCGTTCACCCCCTCGATGAGGAGGTACTCGAAGGTCACGTCGCGCCCCGTCTCCTCGAAGTAGGCCCGGGCCGCCGCCACCACCTCCCCGATCCCGAACTTCCGGTTGAGCGGGATCAGGCGGTCGCGCGTCTCGTCGTCCGGAGCGTGGAGGGACACGGCGAGGTTCACCGGGAACCCCTCGCCGGCGAGCCGCCGGATGCGGTCGGGAAGGCCCACCGTGGAGAGGGTGATGCGCCGGGCCGAGACGCCGAACGCGCGGATCGCCGCCGTCACCGCGTCGTAGTTCAGGAGGGGCTCGCCCATCCCCATCATGACCACGTGCGTGACCCGGTCCCTGCCGCCCGCCAGGCGCGCGCCGTGGAGGAACTCCTCGAGGATCTCGTGCGCGGCGAGGTTGCGGGCGACTCCCTCCAGGCCGGAGGCGCAGAACGCGCACCCCACGGGACAGCCCACCTGGGAGCTCAGGCAGAGGGTGAGGCGGGCGCCCTCCGGGATGAGGACGCACTCCACGAGGAGGTCGTCCTCCAGGCGCACCAGGAACTTGGCGGTCCCGTCCGGGCTCCGGCGGACGACCTCCGTCCGCGAGGAGAGGGGGCGGAGCCGGGCGGGGAGCGCGCGGCGGAGGGGGAGGGGAAGATCGGTCATCCCCTCGAACCCCTCCGCGAGCCGGTCCACCACCCACGAGCGGATCTGGCGCCCCCGGTAGGCGGGAAGACCCAGCCGCCGGGCGATCTCCTCGGCCTCCAGCAGGGTGACGGGGGGCGGGCGATCCCTGGTCCTCGGCGCGCTCCTCTCCCGGGCCGGCGCCGGCCGCTCAGGCGCGCTTCTGTCGCTTCTTCCGCGGGAACGAGAGGAGGGAGACCTCCCCCCGGACGACCTCCGGGGTGAGGAGGAAGTCCTTGCGGCTGCGGCGGTCCGGAAGCTCGAAGAGGATGTCCACCATCATCTCCTCGAGGATGGACCGCACCGCCCGGACCCCCGTGTCCTTGGCCAGCGCCCGCTTCGCGATCTCGCGGAGCGCCTCGTCCGTGTAGTCGAGGCGGGCCCCCTCCATCTCGAAGAGCTTCTGGTACTGCCGGATGAGGGCGTTCTTCGGCTCCGTCATGATGCGCACCAGGTCGTCCTCGTCCAGGGGGTGGAGGGCCCCCAGGACGGGCACCCGGCCCACGAACTCGGGGATGAGCCCGAACTCCAGGAGATCCTGGGGCTCCACCTCGTCGAGGATCGCGCCCAGCTCGTCGGCGGTCTCCGGACCCGGCTCGAAGCCGATCGCCTTCTGCCCGATGCGGCGGCGGATGATCTCGTCGATCCCGGTGAAGGTTCCCCCGCAGATGAAGAGGATGTTCGAGGTGTCCACCTGGATGTAGGACTGCTCGGGGTGCTTCCGGCCCCCCTGCGGGGGAACGTTGGCGACCGTCCCCTCCAGCATCTTGAGGAGGGCCTGCTGCACGCCCTCCCCGGAGACGTCCCTCGTGATGGAGACGTTCATCGTGGTGCGGCCGATCTTGTCGATCTCGTCGATGAAGATGATCCCGCGCTCCGCGCGGTCCCGGTCCCAGTCCGCCGCCTGGAGCAGCTTGAGGATCAGGTTCTCCACGTCCTCGCCCACGTACCCGGCCTCGGTGAGGGTGGTGGCGTCTCCGATGGCGAAGGGGACGTCCAGGACCCGGGCCAGGGTGCGGGCGATGAGGGTCTTGCCGCAGCCCGTGGGACCGATGAGGAGGATGTTCGACTTCTCCAGCTCCACGTCCCCCGTGTCGCCCCCGGAGACGAGCCGCTTGTAGTGGTTGTGGACGGCGACGGAGATGACCTTCTTGGCCCGCTCCTGGGAGATGACGTACTCGTCCAGGCGCTCCTTGATCTCGCGGGGGGTGGGGACGGTCTCCCGCTCGAGCGGCGCCCGGCCCTCCCGGGCGGGGGCGCGGCGGGCCTCCTCCTCGAGGATCGAGTTGCAGAGCTCCACGCACTCGTTGCAGATGTAGATGTGGGGGGGACCCGCGATGAGGCTCTCCACGAGGTGGCGGCTCTTGCCGCAGAAGGTGCACTTCTCCACCGAGCTGCGCCGGGTCATGCGCTTCCTTCCTGTTCCGGCTTCGCCTCCTTGAGCGAGGCGATCACCTCGTCCACCAGGCCGTACTCCCGGGCCTCCTCGGGAGACAGGAACTTGTCCCGGTCCGAGTCCTTCTCGATCTGCTCCACGGGTTTCCCCGTGTGCAGGCTGAAGATCTCGTTGATGGCCTTCTTGAGCTTGAGGATCTCCTCCGCGTGGATCTCGATGTCCGCCGCCGTGCCCTGGGCTCCTCCCCACGGCTGGTGGAGCATGATCCGGGAGTGGGGAAGCGCGAACCGCTTTCCCTTGGCGCCCGCCGCGAGCAGCACCGCCGCCATGGAGGAGGCCTGTCCCAGGCAGTAGGTGGCCACGTCCGGCTGCACGAACTGCATCGTGTCGTAGATCGCCAGGCCGGAGGTCACGTACCCCCCGGGGGAGTTGATGTAGAGCTGGATGTCCTGGTGCCGGTTCTCCTTCTGGAGGAACAGGAGCTGGGCGATGACGACGTTGGCCATCGTGTCGTCGAGGGAGCTTCCCACGAAGATGATCCGATCCTCGAGGAGACGGGAGTAGATGTCGTAGGCCCGCTCTCCCCGCCCGGTCTTCTCGATGACGTAGGGAATCGGAATCATGCCGTGCGGCCTCCGGTGCTCTGGCTTCGTCGTCACGCGTCTCCCTCGATCTTCACCTTTTTCCGGAGGAGTTCCATGACCTTCTCCTCGCGCATCCCCGTCCGCAGACCGCTCAGGAGCCCGTGCTGGGCGAGGTACTGCTCCATGTCCTCCTTCGTCCGGCCGTAGCCGCCCGCCATGGCCGCGATGCGCTCCTCCACCTCGTCCTCGGTGACGAGGATCTTCTCCTTCTTCGCGATGGCGTCCAGGAGGAACGTGGCCCGGAAGTCCCGCTCCACCTCTTCCCGGGCGGCGTTGCTCGCCTCCGCGATCTTCTCCCGGAGCTCCTCCTCGCTCGCGCCCCGCATCCGTTCCATGGCCTGGATCTTCTCGATCCGGTGCCGCACCGCCTCCTTCACCACCTCCTCGGGGAGGTCGAACGGCGCCTGGGCGATGAGGGCGTCCACGATGCGGCGGTCCGTCTCCTCCCGGGCGCGGCGCGCGGCCTCGGCGGTCAGGTGGTCCCGCACGTCCTCGCGCATCTCCTCGACGGAATCATAGTCCAGGCCCCTGACGAACTCCTCGTCGAGCTCGGGCAGGACGTACCCCTTCACCTCGTGGATCTTCACGACGAGCTCGTACTCCTTCCCCTGGAGCGCCTCCTCGGGCCAGGTGTCGGGGAGGCGGCCGGTGAGCGTGAGCTCCTCGCCCGCGGCCCTCCCCAGGATCTCCTCGGGGAGTTCGGGGATCCTGAGCCCCTCCAGGTAGGAGGAGGGGTGCTGGTACTCGACGTTCTCCGCGTCGAGGATCTTCTCGTCGCCGGCCACGGCCCGGGCGGAGACGACGGCCACGTCCCCCTGCTCCAGGGGGCCGGCGCGGGGCGTGAGCACGGCGTGGTCCCGGCGCATCCGCTCGATGACGCGGTCCACGTCCTCCTCGGTCACCTCCGGTTGCACCGCCTCCACGGAGATCGCGGAGTAGTCGGGCACGGTGACCGTGGGCTTCACGATGAAGACGGCCGTGTACTCGGTGGCCTTCCCCGGCTCGACCTCGATGGACTCCAGGTCCACGTCGGGGTCCGCGATGGGCTGGAGCTCGTGCTTCTTCACCGCCTCCTGGAAGGACTGGGAGATGACCTCCTCCCGCACGTCCTTCCGGATGTCGTCGCCGAGCTTCTTCTCCACGAGCTTCCGCGGGGTGTGCCCGATGCGGAACCCGGGAAAGGTCACCGTGCGGATGATCTCCCGGTAGCGCTTGTCGAACTCCTCGTCGATGGTCTCCGCGGGGATCGTGATCCGGGCTTCCACCTTGCAGGGGCCGACCTCCCTCACCTCGGAGAGGTAGCGTTCCTTCTCCTCCT
>JAOZQC010000131.1:5768-6074 GCA_029932425.1 Planctomycetota bacterium
GCTCTTCCGTCCCCTCCGGCTCCTTCACCTCCGGGGAATCGTTCGTGTCCGTCATGTCCGAGACCGCCTTTGTCCGTGGTGATCAGCGATTCCCCGGGGCTCCCCCGGGGAAAAACACCGGATGCTAGGCGCCCGGTGGACCGAAATCAAGATTACCGGCCCGGAGCGGGAAGGCGGGCCCGGGCGGGGGGAGCACCCGCGGGAACCCGCTCGGGGGAGCTTCGCGGAATCCGGGACGGAGGCGTATTCTCTTTCCATGCCGACGATCTACACGGGAAACACGAGCTTTCCGCCCGAGCTGGCCCG
>JAOZQC010000131.1:6084-6824 GCA_029932425.1 Planctomycetota bacterium
ACTCGCCGCCTGCGGATACGAGGTGGTGGGGGAGAAGCCGCCGGAGGATCCGGCTGCCGAGGATCTGGCCCTCGTGCCCGCCCGGGTGGGGATCACGTCGACCCTGCGCCATGCCCTGAACAACCCCCTCACCGCGGTCCTGGGCTTCGCCCAGCTCCTGGCGCGCCGCCGGGACCTCCCGGAGGACGTGGTGGCCCGGGCGGCGAAGATCGAGGCCCACGCGCGGCGGATCCGGGAGCTGATCCGGAAGCAGGAGGACCTGGACGCCTGAGAGGGGAGCACCTCGGGAAAGGAAGAGCGGGAGCGCAGGGCTGCGCTCCCGCTCGAAGATAGCCAGGGTTACTTCTTGGAGAATAGGGATGAGGTGGAAGTTTTAAGCCCGTTGAGGGCAACCCCGGCCATCAGTTTTCCTTTTCAACTCTTCAGCATGAGGAGGATACCCGGGAGGTTGGAGGCTGTCAAGGGGGGATTCCCGATTCATTTCCCTCGCCGGATGAGGACCACCTCGCTCGCCAGGGAGCACCGATAACCCCGGGGCAGGAGCAGGAGGCCGAGAGCGTCCGCCACGGGCAGGTCCCTCGCGGAGAGGGTCACGGGAGTCCTCCGGGCCGCCGCCTCCGCCCGCGGTTCGAAGACGAGGTTGATGCGGGCGAGACGGCGGAGGAAACCCACCGCGTCCGTGAGGGGCGCCGCCGCGAAGGCGAAGGTGAGCAACAGCAGGGAATATCTCTTCTTCGTTT
>JAOZQC010000131.1:6834-8050 GCA_029932425.1 Planctomycetota bacterium
CGAGCTCCCGCCGGAGCCTCTTCTCCCACCCGGGGGCGTCCGGACGGGCCGGCGGCAGGATGCTTACCGGGAGCAGGTCCAGGCGGTCCCGGGTGGAGACGAAGACCGCCCGGAAGCGGAGGTCGAAGACCAGTCCGAGCGGGCCCTCGAGCCCCGCCAGGACCTGCCGGGCCGGGACGGCCCCCCCCGGAGGGGAAACGGGGACGTCGCCGCGGACGCCGGCGCCCGGGTCCAGCACCACCGGCGCCCCCACCGCGCGGGAGACCGCCTGCAGGACCGCGGCGAGCGTGCGGGCCCCTCCCGCCTCCATCCGGGCCTCGTCCAGCGTTCGGGAGAGACGCGCCTTCCACTCCGCGGCCGCGGGCGGCAGGATCTCCACCTCCAGGGCGTCCTCCGCGAGGTGGAACGGCACCTCGTGGAGGAAGAGCAGGAGGGGAAGGACGTGGCGCAGGGGGAGCTCCGGGAGGGAGAGGCGGCACGAGGCGGCAGGGGGCTTTCCGCGGGCGGCGCGGAAGCGGAGGGGGGCCCGGGTGGACTTCCGGACGGTGCGGAGCGCGTCGAGGACGGGCACGTCCTCGAGACGCAGGACGCATCTCCGGAGCATGGCTTCCCGGAGCCCCACGCGCTCCTTCCAGGCGAAGGTGCGGGGAAGGGCCGCGAGGCGGGCGGGAGTGGAGACGAGGACCACCCCGAAGCGAAGGTCCCGGGCCAGGCCCTTGATGGAGGTCGCGAGCCGGAGCGCGTCGCCCGGAGTCACGCGGGTGGCGGTCAGGGTGACGAGGAGCTCGTCCGGCGCCCGCTCCCGGCGTACGGCGGGGTCCAGGACGATGGGCGCCCCGGAAGCGTGCGCGAGGAAGGCGAGGACCTCGTCGAGGGAGGCGTCCCGGAAGGAGAGGTCGAGGGTCTTCCCCGCGAGCGCCTTCCGGATCGCCTCCTTCCAGGCGTCCTCGCGCTCGATGATGCGGAAGCGGTCCGGCCCGAGCGGGAGCGCCTCGCCGTCCGCGGCCCGGGCCAGGGCCTCGAGGGCCGCGGGGAAGGGGACGGAGGCGAGGTCCAGGGAGACCGTCCGGCGGGCCAGGGGGGGGTCGGCCTCCACCGTGCGGGAGGCGAGCGTGCCCAGGAGCCGGGCGGCGCTCGCGAGGTCGAGGTCCTTCACGTGCAGCGTGATGGGGGGGGGCTCCCCGGCCCCCGCCAGGGCGGCGAGGAGGAAGAGGAC
>JAOZQC010000132.1 GCA_029932425.1 Planctomycetota bacterium
AAAACAGCCTGTGGTGGACCAGGGGTTCCGCCCTCCGACGGAACTCCGTTCCCAGCCACCGGCTTGGAGCCATCGCCCGCACGCCTGATGAGAAATGCGGGCTAGGAACCGGTCATTCTACCAGAGGCGGCTCCCCCGAGGCGAAGGCGGTCGTGGATGGAATCTATACACCGGGACGCTCCGGCTCCCCCGCCGAGGGCGTCTCCCAGGCGGGAATCCCGATCGGCACGCCGCTTGATGAAGGGACGCGCAACGGCGGGCGTTCCGCCGGAGAAGGCGGCGAGGCCGGAGGGTCCCGGGACCTGCCCTACCCTACCTCGGGAACACCTTCCGGCCGCCGCCAGGTTCCTCCCCGCCGTCCCCTCCCCCCGCCGGGCCGTCCCCGCCGCCCCGCCCTTTCAACGGGCGCCCCGGGTGGGGTTCCCGCTGCCGCGCACCCGGGCCTCCGTCCCCGGGTCGAAGGGGCGGTGGTCGGGGTCCGGGCGGTGGCCCCGGATCCGGGCGCGGCAGCGGTAGCAGATCAGGGCTTCCGGAGCCCGCTTCCACAGGAGGACCGCGATCGCCACCGCCGCGAGCAGGGAGATCCACCGGGTCGGCGGACCGAGGACGAGCCCCCCGAGAAGGAGCGCGAGGGGGAGCTTCCGGCCGGCCTCGCGGCGGCGGAAGAGGGAGTCCGAACCGCAGATGGGGCAGCGCACGACCCGGCCGCGGGAGACCCAGTCCACGGGGAGAAGGCCGATGTAGCCGCAGTCCGGGCATTCGAGGACGGTCGTGTTCTCGGCGGCCTGGAGGTGCCTCGGGGCGCCGCACCGGGGACAGGAGAAGTCGAGCTGCATCGCGCACCCACCGGAAGGGAAAGGTAGCACGGGGAGGAAGGGCCGGGAAGGAAAGGAGCCGAGGCGGGGCCGGGCGTCGCGGCGGGCGGGGGAAGGCGTCCGGCGGGCCAGGATGAAATTCCTGATCCCGGGGAGGCGGGCTGCTATACTCGGTTTCACCTGTCCCGGTGCCTTCCGTAGCGGAGATCCGACCGTCCATGAGATGGCGCACATTCACCATCGAGGAAGCCGACCGCACCATCCCCCTCGTCCGCCGCATCGCCTCCGACGTCGTCGACGCCTACACCTCCCTCTCGGAGCTGGCCGGCGAGTACAAGGAGCTCCGGAGCGGAGCGGCCGGCGACCCCGCGGCTCGGGCCACCCTCGACGCCCTCAAGGGCCGGATGGCGGAGCTCTCGGAGGAGATCGACGCCTTCGTCGAGGAGCTCGCGGAGATCGGGTGCGAGATGAAGGACCTCTCCCTCGGTCTCGTGGACTTCCCCTCCGAGCTGGACGGCCGTCCCATCCTCCTTTGCTGGCGGCCCGGAGAGCCTCGCGTGGAGTACTGGCACGAGACGAACGAGGGATACCGGGACCGGAAACCCCTGCCCGTGACGGTGCCCGAGGAGTAACGCGCGCCGCGGTTCCCGCGTTTCCTCCCCTTCCCGGGGGTCCGTTCACACCAGGTTCAGGAACTCCGCCCGGGTCCTGGGGTCGGACTTGAAGCAGCCGAGCATGCAGGAGGTCACCGCCTTCGAGTTCTGCTTCTCCACCCCCCGCATCATCATGCAGAGATGGGCGGCCTCGATGACCACGCCCACCCCCTTGGGATCGAGCGCCCCCTGCAGGGCCCCCGCGATCTCCAGGGTGAGCCGCTCCTGCACCTGGAGGCGGCGGCTGAACATGTCGACGATGCGGGGGATCTTGGACAGGCCCACGATCCGGCCCCGGGGCACGTAGGCCACGTGGGCCTTGCCCACGAAGGGCAGCATGTGGTGCTCGCAGAGACTGAAGAGCTCGATGTCCTTCACCACCACCATCTCGTCGCACTTCTCCTCGAAGACCGCCCCGTTGAGCAGGCTCTCGAGGTCCATGGCGTAACCCTGGGTGAGGAAGCGCAGGGCCGCGGCCACCCGTTCGGGGGTGCGCAGGAGCCCCTCCCGGCCGGGGTCCTCCCCGATCTCGGCCAGCTCCTTCCGGATGAGGTCGCAGAGCGGATCGTTCCTTCCCATCGGGACACCTCGGGCTTCTCCGTCGCGCGCGGTCCGGATCCGCGCGGGGGCGCGGCCGGGCCCGCCATCCATACCGCGCCGGACCGGGAACGCCAACCTTCGCGGGGCGGGGCGGTCGTCAACCCGCGTAGCGGGTGGGGTCCGGGAGGCCCGCGCGGCGGTAGGCCTCCCGTCTCTCGCCGCACTTGGCGCACCTCCCGCAGTGCCCGCCCTCGACGGGGGCCAGGCAGGAGAGGGTGGTCTCGAGGGGCAGGTCCCGGCCGAGGAGAAGGACCTCGTCCTTGGTGAAGGCCAGGAACGGGGCCCGGATCCGGAAGGGGCGGCCGAGCCCCTCGGAAAGGGCTTCCGCCATCTTCGCCAGGAAGGCGGGCGTGGCGTCCGGGAACGGGTTGCCCCGCAGGGGGCCCAGCGCCAGGGTCCCCACGCCGAGGGCCGCGGCGCGGACCGCCGCCTTGCCGAGGAGAGTGACGTTGCGCCCGGGAAGGTAGCAGTCCTCGTCCGGCGTGCCCGCCGCGGGCACGGGGCCCCGGCGCGCGAAGTGCTCCTCCGGCAGGAGGTCCGCCAGGGGGGCCACCAGCACCTCCAGGGGACGGAACTCGGGCCGGGTGCTCTCCTCGAGAAACCTCCTGAGCCCCTCGAGCTCGGCCCGCTCCCACGGAAAGCCCTGCCGCACGAAGACGGGATGGATATCCTGTCCCTCGTCGGCCAGGTGGTGGAGGAGCACCGCCGAGTCGAGCCCGCCGGAGGCGAGGACGAGGATGCCGCCGCGGTCGTCTCTCATGCGGGCATTCTTCCCGGACCGCGGGCGGCCGCGGAGCTTTTTGCATGGACCTCGGCGGAAGCAGGGCCCTCGTGACCGGCGCCGCGCTCCGGGTGGGGCGGGCCATCGCGCGCGAGCTGGCCCGGGCGGGGGCGGACCTCCTCCTGCACCACCGGTCCTCCGCGGACGCAGCCCGGGAGCTGGCGGGGGAGATCCGCGGCCTCGGGCGGGACGTGGTCCTCCTCCGGGGGGATCTCTCGGATCCGGACGATCTCCGGCGGGTGGCGGAGGCGGGCCGGGAGGCGGACCTCCTCGTGAACTCCGCCGCGGTCTTCCCCCGCACCCCGCTTCCCGAGGTGACCGTGGAGGACTGGGACCGCGTCCTCTCCGTGAACCTCCGGGCGCCCTTCTTCCTCGCCCGGACCATCGGGCTCGCGATGAAGGAGCGGGGCGGGGGGGCGGTGGTGAACATCGCGGACTGGGCGGCGTACCGGCCGTACACGGGCTACCTGCCGTACTGCGTGTCGAAGGCGGGCCTGCTGGCGATGACGGCGGGCCTCGCGCGGGCGCTCGCGCCGGAGGTGCGGGTGAACGCGGTGGCGCCGGGACCCGTCCTCCTGCCTCCGGACATGCCGGAAGCGGAGCGGCGGGCCGTGATCGGGACCACGCCTCTCCGCCGGGAGGGGAGCCCCGAGGACGTGGCCCGGGCCGTACGCTTCCTCGCCGCGGACGCCTCGTTTTCCACCGGAGCCGTGCTCACCGTGGACGGCGGCCGGCTCATCGCCTGAGGGCGTGGGAGGGGTCATGTACCGGGTGACGAAGGAGATCGAGTTCTGCTACGGGCACCGCCTGCTCGACTACGGGGGCAAGTGCCGGCATCTCCACGGGCACAACGGCGTCGCGGAGATCACGTTCGAGACGGAGAGCCTGGATCCCCGGGGGATGGTGGTGGACTTCGGGGACCTGAAGAGGCTCCTCAAGACATGGATCGACGGGAACCTGGACCACCGCATGATCCTCCGGCGCGACGATCCCGTGGTCCCCGCCCTCCAGGCGGCGGGGGAGCCGCTGCACCTCCTCGACGTGAACCCCACCGCGGAGAACCTGGCCCGGCTCATCTTCGATCACGCCCGGGCCGAGGGGCATCCCGTGGTGAAGGTGCGCCTGCGGGAAACCTCCACCTCGATCGCCGAGTACGCGGGCTGAACCCGACCGCGCCCCTTCCCCCCGGGAAAGGTCTTCCGGCGGCGTGCCGGCCCCCCTACTTCTTCTTCCGGATCTCCTCCGGATCGGGAACGGGGACCTTCTCGAAGCCGGGGGTCCCCAGGCGGCGGCTCAGGGAGGCGATGAGGAGCAGCGATTCGTCGCGTTCCTTCCGGGCCACGGCGGTCTCCTCCTCGAGGACCTTGCGGTCGGCCTCGAGCTTCTTCCGCTCTTCTTCGATCCTCTTCCGCTCCTTCGCCAGGTCCTCCCGGAGCGCCGCGGCGGTCTTCTTCTCCGCCTCGAGGTCCTTCCGGAGCTCCTCGCTCCCGCGGGTGAGCTCGGCGATCCGCTTCTCCAGGTCCGCCTTCAGGGCCTCGTGCGCGGAGCGCGCCTCGGCGAGTTCCTTCTCCGCCTTCTCCAGGGCGGCCTTCAGCTCCTCGGCGCGCCGCTCCACCTGCTGCCGGTTCCGCACCTCCCGGGAGAGCATCCGGTCGTGGTCGTCCTCCAGGCGCTGGATCCGGGCCGCGGTGAGCTCGGAGGCGCGGTCCAGGGCGGCCTGCACGAAGCCGGCCAGGTCCTCCACCTTGCGGTCGAGATCCTCGAAGGGCTCGGCCAGCGTCCTCCGGCACTCCTCCTCCCAGGAGTCGGGCTCCGGCGCGGCACCTCCCGGCCGTCCCGCCCCGTCTCCGCCCTTCTCCTTCGCCGCGACCTCGATCTTCTTCACGACTTCCTCCTTCCGGGCGTCGTCCCGGGCCGGTTCCTCCCCCTGCTCCTCTTCCTCCTCCCGGGCGGCCCGGGAGAGCCACCGCTCCCACTCCTCGTCCCGGAGCTCACCCGGATCCACGGGGGCGGGGTCCCCGGGCACCGGGGAGGGCCCCTCCCCGGCGGCGGCGGGAACCGCGGCGGCGCGGGCGGGGACGGAGGCGGGAACGGCGCCGAGCGCCTGCCGGAGGAGCGCGTCCGCCTCGCGGCAGACCGACCCCGCGCGCTCCATGTACTGCCGCCGCTGCTCGAGGAGGGTGATCAGCTCCACCGGCGTGGCGTTCGCCGGGAGGTTGGCGATCATGTGGGCGTGCTGGAGCGCCCCGTCCAGCCATTCCTGCTCCACGGTACGGAGCTTCACCGCGCGGGCCAGGAGTTCCACCGTCTCGGGGGGGACCGGTCCCGCCCCCGTCTCGCTCTCCTCCCGGATCCGGCGCACCGTCCGGCCGAAGGCGCTGAGGGCGGCGTGCTCCCGCTCCCTCACCTTCCGGTGGAGATTGGCGGCCTCCGCCACGAGCTTCCTCGTCTCCTGGTAGAGAGACTTCCACTGCCGGCCGCGGAGTCCCCGGGCCTTGGCGCGCTCTTCCAGCTCGTGGAGCTTCTTCTCGTAACGCCCGAAGAAGCGGCGGATCGAGCCGGCGTCCTCGAAGTCCTTCCGGGCGGAGACGAGCGCCTGCTGCATCGCGGGGTCGAGCTTCGCGAAGAGACCGGCCTTCCCGGTCTCCTTCTCCTTCTTGCTGATCATCGTGCACCTGCTTGCCGTGAAGAGGTCCGATCGTCGAGGGACCGTGCCGCTTGGGACAGGGTCCGGCCTCCTGCAGGTCCACGCCCCCGGAAGCGTGAAGAGAATGCCGGCCGCTGCCAGCCGGGTCCAACGCCCACGACACCACTCTACGTTTCCCGGGCCGTCTTGTCGAGGCCGGAAGGGGGCCGGGTTTGCGTCGGCCCGGCCGGCGGCCGCGGGATAGAATGGTGGGACCGGGGGGTTGCCGCACGACCGGCACAGAGAAGAGGTGATCCATGGCGAAGAAGCTCTGTCTGGGCCTCGGCCTTCTGGCCGCCCTCGCGCTGGCGGCGGGGGGAGCGGCCTCCCTGCTCGCCCAGGAGGGGGGGGACGAGGCGGACGGCCTGCCCGACATCGGGGGGGCGTGGACCGGTACCGCGAAAGTGGTGCTCTACGAGATGAGCACCGGCGGCCGGAAGGAGAAGCTGAAGCTCCCGGTCACCCTGGCGGTGACCCAGGCCGGGGCCGACCTCACCATCGACCTCACGGTGACGGATCCCGAGGAGGGCACGATTTCCTTCCACCTCACGGGGAAGATCGGCAACGGTCACTTCTGGGCGGCCACCGACGGCGAGGGGGAGGAGGAAGGGGCGCTGGTGATGACCGGCCACGTGAAGGCGAAGGGGAAGAAGATCAAGGGGACGGGCATCGCCGCCTCCGACAACGAGGTCGACGAGATCCGGTTCTCCCTGAAGAAGAAGTGATTCCCGGCGGCCCCGCGAGGCCCCTCTCGGCGCGTCCCCGGCGCGGCCCGCGGGGAGGCGCGGGCGCATCGCTGATCCGGCGTGGGGGCGACGACTTCGAGCCGGTTGCCGGAACGGGGTTCCATCGGAACGCGGAACCGGGGGCCACCGCAGGCTGTTTCCGGCGAGAGACGTCGTCCGGGGCCGGGGGCGCGTCCGGCGCCGCGGGGGGCGGGAACCCCTGCCCGGTCCCGGGGCGGGGCCCCTCTCCCGGCGGGGGGTTTCCGGGTGCGGGAGGCGGCCTTCCGGGGACGCGCCGTTGCGCGGAGGGGGAAAACGGGTTCCAAAGAGGGTGGGGCGGACCTCGGTCCCGGCGGGGCGGAGTACGGCATGGAGTTTGCGCCCCCGACGGGCGCCGGCGGAGCGGCCGGGTTCCCGGCCGAACGCGATCCGAGGCGGGGGCGGGCGCCGCCCGGGTTCAGGGAATTCGACGGCCTGTTCAGCGGGGTGAACCTCCCGGAGGGTACCGATGACCGTAGCCAGCGGGAGCCAGCAGACGAACGGCACCCTCTTCGAGCGCATGAGCCCGGAGGTGCGGGAGGCGCTGGTGGCCAGCCGGGCCATGTTCGAGGAGGCGGGTCTCCTCTGGAAGTTCTTCTCCCGGTACGAGGAGCCCATCCTCGACTGGGAGAAGCGGGTGGCGGGGGGGACGCCGAAGGGACGGCGGTGGCGATCGCTCCTCAACGCGTGCACGCGGGCGATCGAGGAGGCGAGCACCTTCCACGCGGACCTGAGGAAGAAGGAGCTCGCCGCGCTCGAGCGCTTCCAGGCCGCCCTCGAGATGATGCGGGAGGGTGCCGAGGAGGCGGATCCCGCGCTGCCGGAGGGGATGCTCGACGTGCTGGAGAAGTGGGCGCGGCTCCGCTCCGTGGAGCTGGAGTGGCTCGACGGCGCCCTGCAGCACTCCCAGATGATCCTGAACCTCACGCCGCAGGCGAAGCCCGCCCAGGTGCTCACCCTGGTGGAACTCCGGAGGCGGTACATCGGGCAGGCGGAGCTGGTGCGCCGGGAATCCGAGCGCCTGGCCCGGGAGGCGGCGGAGGGCAACGGGGCCGGGGGCAAGGGGCCCGCGACCGCCGGGGCCGGGGAGCCGTGGCGGGGGTGGCTGAAGAGCGTGTCGGAGGAGGCGGCGGCCCCGCGGGAGGCGGAGCCGGAGCCGAAACCCGGGACGCCGGCGGAGGCGGAAGGGGCGGGCCCGCGGGACGCCGCGGAGAAAGATGGGAGGGATGCCATGTGGGGGCAGGCGACGGAAACCAAGGACCGCCGGAAGCGGAAGGGTACCACCCTCCTCGGGAGGTTCGATTCCCTGCTCGCCCAGGTGGAGCAGCTCCGGCGCATGGCGGAGGTGGAGCTGAAGGACCTGGACCGCCGCGCCCAGGCGCTCGCGGGGGAGCGGGACGAGATCGCGGCCCGGCTGGCGGCGGTGGAGAAGGAGACGCGGGAGAAGCTGGGGGAGGCGGACCGCGAGGTGGAGCGCCTGAGGGGGGAGATGGCCGCCCTCGAGAAGGAGCGGGACGAGATCCGGGCCGATCTCGCCCGCCGGGAGGAGGAGATCGCCGGGGAGCGGGAGGAACTCGAGGCGCGGCGCCGGGAGATGGAGGAGGAGGTCCGCTCCGCCCGGAAGGAGCGGGACGAGGCCCTCGCCCTCATCACCTCCCTCACGAAGCGGCTGGGTACTCCGGGGGTGGAGGAGGGATAGCCCGCGTTCCCGGTCTCGCCGCACGGGTTTCGCGGG
>JAOZQC010000133.1 GCA_029932425.1 Planctomycetota bacterium
GCGGAGGGCCCGCGATTCGCGGTCTACTCCGGAAGCCTGAACCGCATGGAGGGGGTCTTCCTCACGCAGCCCATCCGCGACGCCATCAACGCCCTGGAGCCGAGCAAGTTCGACGTCTTCCCCAGCGCGCACGCGGCGGTTACGCTGGTGATCATGGGGCTGGCCTTGAGACACGTCCGCCGCCTGGGCTGGATCCTGGTCCCCGTCACGGCGGGGATCCTCTTCTCCCTCGTCTACGCCCGGTATCACTACGGGGTGGACGTGCTGGCGGGGATCGTCTGGGCCGCCGCCGCGCTGATCGCCGGTCCGCGCCTGAACGCCCTGTGGGAACGCCGCGTGCGGGGAGCCCGGCGGTGAGGCTCCGGGCGCTCTTCACGGAATCCGACCGCACGGTCCTCGCCGTCACCGCCACCGCCGCCCTGTGCCTGGCCCTCTACATGAACCAGGGGCACCCGAGGTTCGCGGCCGGGGTGCTCGGAACGCCCCCCGACGCACCGGGCGCCGTGGTGTGGCAGTTCCTCGCCTCCCTCCTGCTCTTCGGCCTCGTTCCCTGCCTGGTGTACCGCGGCCTTCTCGGCCTTCCCCTCCGGGACCTGGGAATCGGCGCCGGAGACCGCGGGTACGGCCTGCGGTTCACGGCGGTGGTCGTTCCCCTCCTCGTGGTCCCCGCCATGCTGCTCGCGGCCCGCCTGCCGGACGTCCGCACCGAGTATCCCCTGGCCCGGGGCATCGGAAGCGCGCTCGGCCCCTTTCTCCTCTTCGAGGCCGCCTATCTCCTCTACTACGTGGGGTGGGAGATCTTCTTCCGGGGCTTCCTCGTCCTCGGTCTCGAGCGACGGATCGGGGCCCTGCCCGCGGTGGCCCTCTCCACCCTCGTGTCCACCGCCGTCCACTACGGCAAGCCCGAGGGCGAGGTGTGGGGCGCGGTGGTGGTGGGAGTGATCTTCGGCTGGCTGGCGATCCGCACCCGATCCGTCCTCTATCCCTTCCTCCTTCACGCCGCCGTGGGCATCCTCACCGACGTCTTCATCGTCCTGGGGCCCGGCAGCCTCCGCTGAGGGGGGCGGGACCCCGCGGCCCACCCGCCTCTGCTGGCGCCGGGGCCGTCCACCTCCTACAATCCGGCTTTTCCGGAAGGAGGGATCCATGGAACGGCTCCTCGGTTTCCTGCTCGGAGGCCTGGCTCTGGCGCTCTACGTGCCCTATCTGTTCATGGGCGGCAACGCCCTGGCGGACTACCAGCACTGGTGGATCAAGACCCTGGGGGCGGACTGGTACGAGAAGATCTTCAACCTGGGCCCCGGGATCTTCGCGGGGATCGCCCTGCTCCTCCTCGCCATCCGCTCCCGGGGTTGACCGGGGGGCGGGTTGGCCGTCGCCTTCGTCACCGGCGCGAACGGATTCATCGGCTCCAACCTGGTGCGCCGCCTCCTCCACGAGGGGTTCACCGTGCGGGGCCTCGTCCGGCCCACCTCCGATCTCTCCTTCCTCGAGGGAGTGAGACTGGACCTCCGCCGCGGAACGCTCGACGACGAGGAGGTCCTCCTCGCGGGATGCCGCGGTGCGGACGTCGTCTTCCACGTGGCGGGCCTCGCCAGCGACTGGGGCCCCTACCGCCGGTTCCATCGCACCAACGTCCTCGGCACCGCGCACATGCTCCGGGCCGCCCGGGCCGCCCGGGTCCCCCGGTTCGTCCACGTCTCCTCCGCCGCCGTCCACGGCTTCTCGGGCTACCGCGACCTCACGGAGGAGGCGCCGCTCCCTCCCTCGCCCTTCCCGTACGTGGAGACCAAGCGGCGGGGCGAGGCGCTCGTTCGCGCCGCCGCCCGGCGGGGTCTCCCCGCCGTGATCGTCCGGCCGGGCAACGTCTACGGGCCGCGGGACCGGGTGACCTCCCGCACCCTGCTCGCGCTGCTCGAGTCCGGGTGGATGGGAGTCCTCGACGGGGGGCGCCGCCTCACCTGCCCCACCTACGTGGAGAACCTGGTGGACGCGCTGCTCCTCGCGGCCCGGACCGGGACGCCTCCCGGCCGGGCCTACCTCGTCACGGACGGCCTGCACATCACCTGGGCGGAATGGCTGGCGGCCCTGGCCCGGGCCCTGGGCTGCCGCGGCCCCCGCTTCTCCCTCCCCACCCCCCTCGCGGCCCGGATCGCGGCCGCCCTGGAAGCGGTCTTCCTCGCCGCGGGGGCGCGGACCCCGCCCCCTCTCACCCGTTACCGCGTGGGCAACGGGGGCACCGACTACCACTTCTCCATCGAGCGGGCGTGCCGGGAGCTCCGGTGGGAGCCCCGGGTGGGGCTCGAAGCGGCCTGCCGGGCCACCGCCGGATGGTATCGCGCCTGCGTCCGCCCGGGCGCGGTACAATCGGGCGCATGAGGAGAGGAGCCCTGACCCTCGTCCTCCTCCTCCTGCTCGGCGCCGCCGCCCGGGCCGGATGGGAAGAGGACCTCGACCGGCTCACGGCGGCGGAGCCCGGAGCGGAGCGCGACCGACTGCTCGGGGAGATCGTGAAGGCGAAGCCCGACTGGCGGGCGGTGGCCCGGAAGCTCGCGAACCCCTCCTTCCCCCCCGCCGAAGCGGGAGAGCACGTGCTCCTCGAGAAGACCCGGTGCGCGGACGGGAAGGAGCGGCCCTACGCCGTGGTGGTCCCCGCGGGCTACGATCCCTCGCGCCCCACGCCGCTCCTGGTGGTCCTCCACGGCGGCGTCTCGCGGCCGGAGATCCTCTCCCGGACGAAGGAGTACGCCTCCGGCAACGCCCTGACCCGCCTGGCCATGGCCCGGGGGTGGCTGGCCCTCGTGCCCTTCGGGCAGAAGGGCGCCGCGTGGTGGGATCCGGTGGGAATCGCCAACATCCGCCACCTGGTGCGCACGGTGAAGCGACGCTTCGACGTGGACGATGACCGGGTCTGGCTCGGCGGTTACTCCGACGGGGCCTCCGCCGCGTTCCTCCTCGCCATGATCCGGCCCACGGACTACGCCGCCTTCCTGGCCCTCTCCGGACACATGGGAGTGGGCGGCGCGGCGGGAGGCATCCCCACCTATCCGGTGAACTTCGCGAACACGCCCGTGTACGCGGCCACCAGCTTCGACGATCCCCTCTACCCCTCCGCCCGCATGCGCCCGATGATCGAGATGGCCCTCCGGGCCGGGGGCCGCCTCTTCTACCGCGAGCTCGAGGGCGGCCACGACTTCAGCTACGCGGAGACGGAGCTGCCCCGGTGCGGGGACTTCCTCGCCCGGCACCCCCGGGACCCCTTTCCCGCCCGGATCGTGTGGGAGACGGCCCGGCCGGAGCACGGGCGGTGCCGCTGGTTCCAGATCGACGCGGTGGCGGACGGCCCCTCCGCACCCTGGCACCGGGAGTGGAACCTCACCCTCACCGACGACCGGGTGTCCATCGGGTTCTTCCCCGACCGCGACTTTGCGGGAGAGGGAGTGAAGGTGAAGTCCGTCCGGAAGGAGACCTTCGCGGCGGCGTGCGGTCTGAAGGCCGGGGATGTGGTCGTGGCCATGAACGGGAACCCCGTCCCCGGTCCCGCCGCGCTCTCCGCGGAGAAGGGCAAGGTGAAGCGCGGCGATCCCGTGACGCTCACCGTGCTCCGGAACGGCAAGAAGGTGAAGCTCACGGGGCAGCTTCCCCCCGTGCGCCGCTACCCCCTCTTCCGCCACGACACGCCCTCCGCCGCGGCCCGGGTGCTCTTCGCCGGCAACCGGATCGAGGTGGAAGGATCCCGTCTCCGGGCCTTCCGGGTCTTCGTGCACCCCGACATGATCCGGCTCGACCGGCCCCTCGTGATCCGCGTGGACGGCCGGACGGTGTTCGAGAAGCGGGTGGAGCCGGACCTCCGCTTCCTCCTCGCGAACTTCCTCGCGGAGCGGGACCGGAAGCTCCTCTACGTGGCGGAGATCCGGGTGGAGGTCCCGGCCCCGGCGAAATGAGCTATGGTGGGGCGGGAGGTCCGTGATGAGACGCTGCCTGCTCCTCGCCCTGCTGCTCCTGCCGCCGGCCCTGGCGGGAGACGACCCGAAGAAGCTCCCCAGGGAGGAGTGGCCGCTCCAGAAGCGGATCAACGCGGCCGTGGACCGGGCGGTGACCTGGGTCAAGGGGGAGCGGGGGCCGGACGGCCTCTACCGGTCCCGCTTCGGGGCCGCGGGAGCGACCGCCCTCGCGCTCTACGCCCTCGCCGCCTCCGGGGTGCCGGCGAGCGATCCCGCCATCTCCCGGAGCCTGAAGGCCCTCCTCGACCTGCCCGTGAAGAAGGGGACCGGGGCGGAGGTGATCGCCGGCCCTCCCGCCCTCCGGATGACCTACACCCACGCTCTCACGGTGCTGGCCCTGGCCACGATCGATCCCGCCGCCCACCGGGACCCGATCCGGCGCTCCGTCAGGCTCCTCGTGAGCACGCAGAAGAGCTCGGGCCAGTGGGCGTACCACGCCGTGATGGGAGGGCCGCTCGACCACGGCGACAACTCGAACACCCAGTTCGCGCTGCTCGCCCTGCACGTGGCCGCCCGGAAGGGTTTCCCGGTCCCGAAGGCCGTGTGGAGGCGCTCCTACGAGCACTTCCGCACCACCCTCCGGAAGGACGGCGGCTGGGGCTACGGTTGCCCGGGATCCATCACGGGGACCTACGGGTCCATGACCGCGGTGGGAGTGGCGAGCCTGGTGATCGCGAAGGCGGGCCTTCTCGGAGAGAAGAAGGCGGCCGCCTACCCCTACCTGAAGGAGCGCGAGATCGCCCGGGGACTGATCTGGCTCGAGGACCACTTCGCCGTGGACGGCCATCCCGGCATCGACGAGGTCCGGTTCCCGGGGAGGAAGGCGGCCGCCCCCGCCGCCCCCCCCTTCTCCCGGCGGACCTTCCATTTCTACTGGCTCTACGCCGTGGAGCGCGTGGGCATGCTTCTCGGCGAGAGGTACATCGCGGACCACGACTGGTACCGGGAAGGGGCGAAGTGGCTCGTGGAGCACCAGGACCGGGACGGGTCCTGGTCGAATCCCGCCGATCTCGTGGGAGCGCCGGAGCCGCCCCTCGCGGCCACGTGCTTCGCCCTGCTCTTCCTGAAGAAGGCCACCCTGCCGGTGGTCACCCCGCGATCCGGCGGAGAAGGAAGACGGCGCCAGGCACGGTAGAGGACACTCGAGGGAACCCGCACCAACCGGGTTTCACAGCCCGTGCCTGGCACCTTGGAGGGCGAAGGGCAAGCCTCCAGGGCGCACGACGCCGGGGGGACGCCGGTCAGGGGCGGGAGTGCTTCTCCACCCCGGGACGTCCCGGCGGCGGGCGCCGCCACTGCGCCTGGAGGCCGCCGCGTCAGTGAGGGTGGAGAAAACGCAACGTCATCGATGACTCCGGCGGCGATGGAGACAGATACGGGTGCGCCGCCGCAACGCATCGTAGGGGCTCGGCACCGCCTGTCAAGAGGAACCGCCCCCTCCTTTTGTCGCTGGACTCACTGGATGCACCGGATAGGATGACCCTCCCACCTCCAAGGACACTCGGGGCGGACCCGCACCGCATGGAAGGAGCGAATCGATGCAGTTCGCGCGACCACGCGGTGCCGGCGGCGCTCTCGTTGCGCTGCTCTTTCTCGTCCCCCTCTTCGCGGCCACGGCGCGTGCCGGCGAGGAGGCGCAGGAGCCGCTCCCCCTTCCCCTCCACACCCTCGAGGGGATCGGGGGCCACTTCACCGTGCCGAGCGCCTACCTCGTGAACCCGGGGCCTCCCGGAGACTTCCTGGGTCTGCCGAGCTCCGGCACCATCCTGGTGCACCTGGGAAACGGCAAGCACCTGGAAGCGGTTTCCGCCTCCGTGACCCTCGGGGGCCGGGTGGAGCTGAGCTACGCCCTGGACTACCTGGACATGGGCGACCTGCCGGAGGACGTGGAGCGGGCCTTCGGCGACACGGTGACGATCGGCGAGGACGCCGTTCGCCTCCACAACCTGAACGCCCGCTTCCAGGTGCTGCAGGAGGGAGACTACGACACCCTCTGGCTCCCCGCGGTGACCGTGGGCGTCCATCGCAAGTGGAACACGACGGTGGACGACCTCGATGACGACCTCTCCGGAGGGCTCCGGGCGCTGGGAATCCGCCACGACTCCGGCTGGGACTTCACGCTGACGGCCACGAAGCTCTTCGCCGACCTTCCCTTCCCCACCGCGCTCTCCGTCACCGCCCGGTACACCAAGGCGGCGCACCTCGGACTGTTCGGCTTCACCGACACCGGACGGCTGGTGGGCGAGGTCGCCATCTGCTCGGCGATCGCCGACGGCGTCTTCCTGGCCGCCGAGTACCGCCAGAAGCCGTCCACCTACCAGCCGGTGGACGGGTTGCTCGACGACGAGGACGACTGGTGGACCATCGACGTGTGCTTCCCCGTGAACAGCCATCTCACGGTATCCTTCGGGTACGGGCACTTCGGGAAGCTCCTGAACCACCGGTCCAACAAGTCGTTCGGCCTGGCCCTCAAGTACGAGTTCTGACGAGGACGGAGAAGACCATGAAGACCCTTTCGGAGATCGGTCTCGGCGACGTCCAGGCCGTGTACGGCGGACCGGAGGGAGACCTCTGGGAGCTGGTGATGGGCGAACAGATCCACATCGGAGGCTTCACCTCCTCCATGGATCTCGCCGAGCGGGCGGGAGTCCGCGCCGGGCAGGAAGGCGTGGACCTCTGCTGCTGCAACGGCGCGGGCATGCGCTTCCTGGTGCGGTTCCGGGAGGTGGCCCGGATGCACGGCGTCGACGCCACGGAGAAGGTGGTGGAGCGCGGGCGGGCCCGGTGCGCGGCGGAAGGCCTCGCCGACCGGATCGACTTCACGCTGGCCGACGTCACCGCCAGCGGACTTCCCGACGCCGCCTTCGACTTCGCCTGGGGCGAGGACGCCTGGTGCTACGTCACGGACAAGGAGAAGCTGATCTCGGAGGCCGTGCGCCTGGTCAGGCCGGGCGGCACCGTCGCCTTCACGGACTGGGTGGAGGGAGCCGCCGGGCTCGACGAGGAAGAGGCGCGGCGCTTTCTCGCGTTCATGAAGTTCCCGAGCATCCAGGACGTGGAGGGATACCGGGCGTTGCTCGAGGCCGGGGGATGCGAGGTGGCGGTGGCGGAGGACACGGGTCGCTTCGCGCCCTACGTGGACCTCTACCTCGACATGCTCGGCAAGCAGCTCACCTACGACGCCCTGAAGATCATCGGTTTCGACACCGGTCTCATGGACACGCTGGCCGGCGAGATGCGGTTCATGCAGGGGCTGGCCCACGCGGGGAAGATCGCCCAGGCGATCTTCGTGGCGAAGAAGCCCCTCTGAAGCCGGACGATCCCGCCCCCGCCGATCGGGGACGGGGGAGAACCGGGACCGGGCGCCTCCGCGGATCTCCCGGGGGTCGCCCGGCTCCCGCGGTCCGGGGAGACCGGGGCCCGGGGGGCGGCGGGAGAGGTACCCGCCGGTTCCGCCGCCCCGTGAAAGCCGGCCCGGGGACCTTTCCGGTTTTCTGGATGCCGTATACGTGTTGTATACAATCCGGTCCATGGCGGGACCGGGTCGTCGACGTTGCCGGCGGAGCTGCACGATCGCGGAGGGCGTGTACCGCGCGCTGAAGCGCGACATCCTCTGCCTGCGCCATTCTCCGGGCACTCCCCTCCGGGAGCAGGAACTGGCGGAAAGATACGGCTCCAGCCGGGTTCCGGTGCGGGAGGCCTGCCGGCGCCTGCAGCAGGAGGGGCTCGTGGAGTCGGTTCCCTACAAGGGCTACTTCGCCCGCCGCATCCCGGTGGAGGAGATCGCCGACTCCTTCGAGCTCCGCACCATCCTGGAGACGAGCGCGGTGCGCCTGGCGGCCACCCGGGCCGACCGGGAGGGCCTCGCGGCCCTGGAGCTGCTGGCCCACGAGGAGTACCGCCACGAGGACTGGCCCTCCTACACA
>JAOZQC010000134.1 GCA_029932425.1 Planctomycetota bacterium
CCCCCACCGCCTCCCCCGGGTGCCGGAGCACCTTCCGGGCCCGGGCCAGGCGGAGCCAGGCGGCGAGGAAGCCGGGATCCAGGCGCACCGCCTCGCGGAACTCCCGGGCCGCCTCCCGGTGACGGCGGTAGCGCTGGAGGAGCTCGCCGGCCAGGAAGTGCACGGTCGGGGACTCGGGGCGCTCCCGCAGGGCGGCCCGCACGGCGCGCAGGGCCTCCTTCGTGTCGTCCCGGGAGAGCCAGTAGGCTGCGAGGTTCTCGGGATCGGCCACCGTGAGGGCGGAGCCCGGGTAGGCGAGGGCGGGGAGCGCTTCCAGGGAGGGCCAGGCGTCCGGGTCCTTCACCCCGAGACCTTCGAGGATCCGCCGCCGCCGCCGCTCATCGCCGGACGGCAGCGTGCCCTCCGGCGGGCGGGCCGCGAAGACCTCCGTGAGGAAACGCCCCGGCATGCCCCGGACCTTCGGATGCCCCAGGAGTCCGAGCACGGTGGGGGCGATGTCCACGGCCTCGGCTCCCGGCGGGATCGCGCCCTTCCGGACGCCTTCCCCCACCGCGAGAAGGATCCCCTCCGGGCGGTGCCATTCCGCCACGGTGCGCCGGTGGGGGTCCGCGGCCCGGCGGGGGCGCGCCGCCCCGTGGCGCACGCCGTACCCGGAGACCACGAGGAGCACGGCGTGCGCCCCGAGGGCTTCCCGCGCGCGCCCCACGATCCGATCCGCCCGGCGGAGGGCCTCCTCGAGCGCTCTCCCGTCGGACCCGTACTCGGCCCCCGCGAGGGGATCGGTGAAGACCGCGAGCAGGTCGGGGCGATCCTCCCGCCACCTCGCGAGCGCCGCGGGTACTCCGTCCGGCGCGGGGCGGCCGCCGGGCGGCCAGGAGAACGCCTCGGTCCGGAGGCCGCGGCGCGCCAGGATCTCCCACACCGCCTCCGCCCGGCGCATGGCGTCGTTCACGGGGACGATCGACCTCGTCACCGGGTCGGTGACCGCGAAGTCCTCCACCCCGTGGTCCCGGGGATCGCGGCCGGTGGCGATCGTGGCCCAGACCACGGGGCGGAGGAGAACGGTGGAGGAGCGGAGACGCCCGGAGGCCCCCTCCCGGGCGAGGCGGGCGAACGCGGGCAGCGCGCCGCGGGCCGTTCCCTCCGCCACCAGGTCGGGATCCAGGGCCTCGATCCCGAGGAGAAGGACCCGGACCCCGGGCCGGGCGCCGGGCCCGCCACACGCCGTCGCGGCGAGGATCGCCACCGGGAGGGCCCACCGGGAAAGCCGCATGCTCCATCCTTTACAGGAGCGGGCGGCGGGGGGGAAACTCTGTCCATGATGCGCACCCCGCTCCCGGCCGGACTCCTCCTCGCGCTCTGCGCCGCCGCCTGTTCCCCCGCGTCCGGCCCTTCCCCGGGTCCCGGGCCGGAGGGGCGGGGCTTCGTGGACCGCACCGCCCACGCGGGGTTCACCTTCGAGAACCACACGGGCAAGAAGACGGCCAAGGACTTCATCGTGGAGGCCAAGGGGGGAGGGGCGCTCGTCCTCGACTACGACGGGGACGGGGACCTGGACCTCTACGTCATCGACGGGAACACCTACCGGGTGGACGAGCGGGGAGTGGTCCGGTCCCGCACCACCACCCCCGGCGCCCACAACCGGCTCCTCCGCAACGACGGGAACTGGCGGTTCACCGACGTGACGGAAGCCGCCGGGGTGGGGGACCGATCCTACGGGTTCGGGGGCGGCGTGGGCGACTTCGACAACGACGGCCGCCCGGACATCTTCGTCTGCAACTGGGGCCGGAACGTCCTCTACCGGAACAACGGCGACGGGACCTTCACGGACGTCACGGACCGGGCGGGCGTGGGAGGACGGGACTCCCACTACTCCACGGGGGCCACCTTCTTCGACGCCGACGGGGACGGGGACCTGGATCTCTACGTGGCGAACTACAACGACATGGGAGCCTACATCCGGCGGTGCCGGGGCAAGGGCCGCACGGCCCGGTGGCGGGGGATCATGGTCTACGCCGGCCCGAAGGGCATCCCCCCCCAGCCCGACGAGTTCTACCGGAACAACGGCGACGGCACCTTCACCGACGAGACCCGGACCGCCCTCGTGGACCAGGAGCCCCGCTACGCCTTCACCGCGGTGCCGGGGGACTACGACAACGACGGGGACCTCGACCTCTACGTCTCCTGCGACACCCTCCGGAACGCGCTCTGGGTGAACGACGGCACCGGTCGCTTCCGGGATCGGGGGGCCCGCTCGGGGGCGGACGTGGACGCGCAGATGTGCATGCAGGCGGGCATGGGGGTGGACGCCGCGGACTACAACCGGGACGGCTGGCTCGACCTCTTCGTCACCAACTTCTCCCACGACAAGAACACCCTCTACCGGAACCGGACGGCGCAGGCGGGGAGCCTCTTCTTCGAGGACGTCTCCGTGGCCGCCGGTCTCGGGAGCCTCGACTTCTACAAGACCTGCTGGGGGACGAAGTTCGAGGACTTCGACCACGACGGCAACCTGGACATCTTCGTCACCGCCGGGCACGTGTACCCCGAGGTGGACCGCTTCCCGGAGCGGGTGGGCACCACCTACCGCCAGCTCCCCTCCCTGTGGATCTCGGAGGGCCCCCCGGCCTGGCGCTTCCACCGGCTCGAGGGGAAGGCGGCGGGGCCCGGCCTGGCCGTGCCCAAGGTGGGGCGGGGAAGCTGCTTCGCGGACTTCGACGACGACGGGGACATCGACGTCTTCATCGTGGCCCTGAACGAGCGGCCGCTGCTCCTCGAGAACCGCCTCGAGAAGCGCGGCCACTGGTTCATGCTGGACCTGGTGGGGGGCGAGGGGGAGGACCGGGACGCCATCGGCGTGCGGGTCACGGTCACCGCGGGGGAGATCCGCCAGATGCGGGAGCGGAAGCGGTCCGCCTCCTTCATCAGCGCCAACGATCCCCGGCTCCACTGGGGGCTCGGCCCGCACGACAAGGTGGACCGGCTCGAGATCCGCTGGCGCAACGGCGACACGGAGGTCCACGAGGACCTTCCCGCCGACCACCTGTACCGGGCGGTGCACGGGAAGGGGATCGAGAGGGTGCGGTGACCGCGCCGCCCGGCCCCGGGAGCGCGCCCCCTCCCTGAAACAGCGAGGACAGGCACGGCCTTTTCACCTTTCCGGAACCCCGGCGGCGGGCGTGGCTCTTCCCTGTTCCGCCCCCCGCGGAGCGCCGGGGGGCCGGCCCGCGCTCCTCATCCCCCCGCGTCGCTCCCGCCGCCCCCGCCCCTCGCCCGGGGGGAGGACGCGGGTCGATCCTCGGGCGGTCGCCAGCGGTCGGGGTTCAGGATGCCGTGGGGATCGAGGGCCCGGCGGACGCGCTCCATGACCTCCCGGAAGCCCGGGTCCAGGCGCTCCATCACGTCGGGGAGGAGGGTGGCGGGGCACTTGTAGGGGACGTAGCCGCAGTCGAGGAGCATCCGGCCGAGCCTCCGGTTCAGATCCCGGACGGCCGCGGTCTCCGCCTCGCTCCCCCGGTCGAACCGGGAGATGAAGCGCAGGATCCCGAAGTGGCCGGCGCGCATGGGGCGGGTGACGACGAGGGGCGGTCGCCCGGCCTCCTCCATCATCCCGATTCCCCGCCGCGCCCCCTCCGCCATGCGGTCCAGCGGGCCGTAGGCACCCACCCAGGTGAGTCCCCCGCCCTCGTGGTCGAGGAGGAAACCGAGCCGCGTGGGCATCTCCGCGAAGGGGGCGAGGTCCGGGGCGAGGCGGAGGAGGTCCTCCACGGGCAGGGGCGGGCTCGGCGCCAGCTCCGCGAGCCGGGCCGCCCGGACCTCCATCTCCGCCTCCGTGTCCGCGCCGTAGTCCGCGATCACGTACAGCTCGGGCTCCGCGGGATCCCGGGGACCGAGCTCCTCGACCCCGAGCGCCCACTTGGCGGCGGGCCAGCCCAGGCCGCCGAGGTCGTCGAAGAGGCCCGTGGGAGCCAGGGCGCGCATGAGGGCGATCCCGTCCTCCGCCCGGGAGCAGGGGATCGCGGACCGCCTCCGGAACCGGCGCGCGGGCCAGAGGGTGAAGGCCAGCCGGAGCACGACGCCCGTGGTGCCGAACCAGTTGAGGAAGATCCCGGTGAGATCGGGGAGAGGGCCGCGGGAGAGGGGACGGCCGGAGACGGCGGCGGAGCCTGTGACCACCCGCGTTCCGTCCGCCAGGCAGGCCTCCACCCCCTGCACCCAGTCGCCGTAGCTCCCGTGGGCCAGCGAGCGGGTGCCCAACCCGTCCACGAGGGCGCAGGCGAGGACGGAGGCGTCCGGGGGGGCGAGGGGGAAGCCGAGCGTCAGGCCGTGCTTCCCGGCCTCCTCCTTGAGCCCTTGCCAGCTCACCCCCGGCTCGATCCAGGCCACCATGTGCACGGGGTCGATCTCCACCGCGTCGAGCCCGGAGAGGTCGAGGACGATCCCTCCCTCGGCGGGGATGGCCAGGCCCCCCACGTTCTGCCCGGTGACCTTGGGGGTCACGGGGACGCGCCGCTCGCTCGCCAGCCGGAGCAGCTCGGGGACCTGGGAGGCCCGGGTGGCCCGGACCACGCAGGCCGGGCGGCGCGGCGGGTTCTCCGTCATGTCGAAGGCGTGGGGCTCCACGTCGGACGAGACCGAGCCGAAGATCCTCTCGAGCCGCTCCCTCAGGTCCTTCACGGCCGGAGGACCTTCAGGCAGCGCAGCGCGAAGAGCCGGCTCCCCCGGACCTTCACGCGAAGGAGGTTTCGAAGCCCCGGGCGCGCCA
Organism: Planctomycetota bacterium; assembly: GCA_029932425.1. Taxonomy (GTDB): domain Bacteria; phylum Planctomycetota; class JAJSAM01; order JAJSAM01; family JAJSAM01; genus JAOZQC01. The sequence continues at coordinate 4,766 of JAOZQC010000134.1, forward strand.
GGGCGTTCGCCAGGTCCGCGAGGGGAGCGCGCAGGGTGACCCGGGGGGACACCTCCCGCCGGGTGACGAGGATCTCCCGCGCGCCGAAGACCACCGCGGCGCGCATCCCCTCCGCCTCCACGGCGAGCACGCCGCGGCGCGGGAGCCTCCCGCCCCGGGCCTCGAGGTTCCGGCGGAGCGCGCGGGCCAGGAAGAGCCCCAGCACGTTCATCCCGCCCGGATCGTCGATGCGGATCTCCGTCACGCGGGCCATCATAGTCGAAGCATGGAGGCCCTCCTACGGCGATACCCCCGGCTCGCCTCCCTCCCCCGGGTCGACCTGGGGGTCCGGGTCACCCCCGTGGAGGAGCACCGGGTCGACGGGCTCCGGGTTCTCGTGAAGCGGGACGATCTCACGAGCGAGGCGTACGGGGGCAACAAGGTCCGCTCCCTGGAGTTCCTCCTGGCGGGAAGGCCGGCGCGGATCCTCACCTTCTCCTCCCGGGGGGCGCATCACGCCTACGCCACGGCGGTCCACGGCGCCCGGATCGGGATCCCCACCGCCGCCGTCATCGTGCGGAAAGGCCCCCGGGGCCCGCTCCTCGCGAGGCTCCGGGAGGTCTCGGAGCGGGTGGTGGAGGTGCCCGGCGCGGCGGGGGTGCTGCTCGCCGCCCTCCGGCTCTGGCGGCCGGGCACGCGGGTGGTGCCACCCGGGGGCATGACGCCCCGCGGGGCCCTGGGGTACCTGGCGGCGGCCTTCGAGATCGATCCCGTCCCCCCCGCGGTCTACGTCCCCCTGGGCACCGGCACCACGGTGAGCGGCCTTCTCGCGGGGTTCGCCCTGCGGGGGGTGCGCACGGAGGTGGTGGGAGTGCGGGTGGCCGACGCGGCGGCGGGGTGGCCCCCGCTCCTCTGGCGGCGGGCGGTCCGCGCGGTGGAGATCCTGCGCCGGCACGATCCCGCCCTGCCCCCCCTCCGGCGGGGAGGGGTGCGGCTCCGGGTGGTGAAGGCCGGGGGAGCGTACGGGGAGGCGACCCCCGAGGCGCTCCGGGCGGTGCGCGCCGCCCGGCCCCTCCGCCTGGAACCCACCTACACGGGAAAGACCCTGGCCGTGCTCCTCGGGGAGCGCCGGAAAGGGGCCCTCTTCCTCCACACCTTCTCGCCCGGTCCCGGCGTCCGGGCCGGATCTCCCATATAGATGGGAGATGTGATATGGTTTACCGTATGAAGACCACGGTGGAGATCCCGGACCCGCTGCTCGAGGCGGCGAAGGAGACGGCGAGGAGAGAGAAGACGACTCTCCGGGCGCTCCTGGTGGAAGGATTGACGCTCGTGCTGGCCCGGCGGAAGAAGAGGAGCCGCTTTCGCCTGCGGGACGCGTCCGTGGACGGCCGGGGGCTCGAGCCCGGCATCCGGGAGGGGGACTGGTCCGCCATCCGGGACCTGATCTACGAGGGGCGGGGATCGTGATCGCCGTGGACACGAACCTCCTCGTGTACGCCCACCGCCGGGACTCGACCTTCCACGGGCGGGCGCGGGACCTGATCCGGGGGCTCGCGGAAGGCCGGGCGTCCTGGGCCGTTCCGTGGCCGTGCGTGCACGAGTTCCTGGCGGTGGTGACGCATCCGCGGATCTTCGATCCTCCCAGCACCCTCGAGCAGGCCGCGGAACAGGTGGACGCCTGGCTCGAGTCGCCGTCCCTGGTTCTCATCGGGGAAGGGGCGGACTACTGGGCCGTGCTCCGGCGGCAGCTCCTGGCCGGGGCCGTTGTCGGGCCCCGCGTCCACGAGGGGCGGATCGCCGCGATCTGCCTGGTGCACGGCGTCCGGACGCTCTACTCCTCCGACCGCGACTTCTCCCGGTTCCCGGGCCTCTCGGTGCAGAACCCCCTCGTCTCCTCCTGAGCGGGAGCGCGGTTTCTTCGGGACGCGCGGCGCCCGGCCCGGCGCTTCCTTCAGCGGCGCGGGCGGCGGGTGCCGGGGAGGTGATCGTACCAGCCGTGCTCCTCCCAGTAGCGGTGGTCGGCGCGGAAGATCTTCCGGTTCTGGCGGATCAGCTCGCGGAGGAAGCGGCGCTTCGAGATCACCTCGTCCCGCAGGGCGTAGTCCCGTTTCTCGCGGGCCGCGGCCACCAGCTCCCGGCCCAGGCGGCGGGCCCGCTCCCGGACCGCCTCCGGCTCCCAGAGCCGGCCCGGCGGCCGGTAGGTGCCCCACACCGCGCCCACGTACCCCGCGCCCAGGGCCTCGAGGCAGAGGGAGAGGTACTCGATGACCCGCGACTCCCCCATCCCCGCGCTGGAGGTCACCACCGCCCCGTACCGGCCCTCCAGGGGGGGGCGGTGGAAGAGGGCGGCCGTGCGGTCGATGAAGGTCTTCATGGCGCCCGTGACGTGGAAGACGTGCACGGGCGAGGCCAGCACCACGAGATCCGCGGTCTCCCAGGCCTCGTGGACCCGGGGGACGTCATCCTCCCGGGGACAGAGGCCGGAGTTCATGCAGCTCCCGCAGCCCCGGCAGAAGTCCACCCGGAGCTCGGAAAGGGGGAACGTCTCCGCCTGCGCCCCCGCCTCCGCCGCGGCCTCGAGGAGCCAGCCCGCGATGCGGGCGGTGCCGCCCCGGTCCCCGTGGGGCGATCCGTTCACCAGGACGAGCTTCATGACCGCCTCCCGGTTTCCCCGTCCCATGGTACCGCCGGACCGGGGGCGCCGCGAGGGTGCGGACGCCCGGGGAGGCGCGCGGCCCGGCCCATCGCCGCCGAGGCCCGCATGTCTCGTCCGGCGTGCGGGCGACGGCTCCAGGCCGCCTGCCGGAACGGGGTTCCCTCGGAGCGCGGAACCCATGGTCCGCGGCACGGGCACGCCCGCACCGTCCCTTTTCGCCGGGGGAGGCGGATCCTCCTCCTCCGGCCGCGTCCCGCGGCCGACCCCCGCCTCCCCGCCCGGCGGCGCCGGCTCCCGCCGAATCCGCGAGCTGCGCAAAGACCCGGAACGTCAAGAGTCCCCGGGCCTTCTTCGGCGGGCGATCGTCGGAAAGGGCCGGGCGCGGCGAGGAGTCGGCCCTGCTCGGGCGTCCCGATTCGATTCGGGGAGGCTCGCACCTCGCGGGATGCCTTCACGCCCCGCCGAGGTCGATGACGAGGAGCCACACCGCCAGGGGCGGCGAGATCCGCCGAAAACCGTGCG
>JAOZQC010000135.1 GCA_029932425.1 Planctomycetota bacterium
TCCTGAAAAAACACCTGATAACCAAAGAGGCGGCCTACGCCAAAGCCATGGACCGCGACCACCTCGAGGAACTCATCACGGGAAAACAGAAACCGCCCCAGCGAAGAGTGACATGAACCCCCGGACCGGCCGGAGAAACACGGATGAGACGCCTGCTCGCGGTCCTCGGAGTCGTGCTGCTGCTTCTCGGGGGAGTCTGGATCGTCTCCGCCCGGCGCGCCCGGCGGCGCTTCCGGGAGTTCTCCCGCGCTCTGGACGCGGACCTCGCGCGTCTCGAGCAGGACGAGCACCTCCGCCCTCCCCTCTTCCGTCCGAAGGTCGAGGGTACCGCCCGGGAGCACTACCTCGCCGCCCGGCGGCTCTACCACCGCCTCGGGAAGGGCTACGCGGAAGCCCTGGGCCAAGACCTGCTCGACCGGGCGACGCCGGAGGATGACGAGCGTGCCCGGGCGGGCACCTCGTTCAGCGAGTTCCGCCTGCGGACCACGCGGTACTTCCGGCCTGTGGTGGAGTCCCTCCTTCGCGCCGCAAGCACGGATCGCCACGGCGTCTCCCCCCTCCTCCGGATCGGGATCGCGCCCGCGAACCCCGAGGAGGCGTCTCGAGACCTCGGGTCGTTCCTGATGAGGGGAGCCAACCTCGTCCAGGACTCCGCCGTCCTCGCCGCGCGGGAAGGAAAGCCGGCGGAAGCGGTCCGACTCCTCCGGCTGCTCGACCGGATGGGGGAGGATCTCGCCTGCGAGCCCGGCACCCTCTACTGGAGCATGGGATCGAGCCTGCGCAGGAGGAGCGCCGATGCCCTGGCCGACCTGGCCGCCGCCGGGCTGCTCCCGCGCGAGGAGCGGGACGGGCTCGAACGGCTCCTCGCCGGCGGGCGGCGGAAGGCGCCGGACTTCTGGGCCGTTCGGGACGGGGACTGCCTCATGCTCCAGGTCACGCTCCGGCGGTGGATCGGGGGGGAGCTGCCGGACCTCGAGCCGCCGTGGACCACCCGGATCCTCCATCCCGGGCTCGGCCGGATCGTCGAGGCCGTCGTGCGCCTGCGCGAGGAGTACGCCCGCGTGCGGGCTCACCGGCCCGGCAACGACGTCGCGTCCTGGGAGAACTCCCGGCGGGAATGGGACGAGCGGGTTCCCCGGAGTCGCACCCGGGAAAGCGATTTGCGCACCCTCCTCGAATCGCTCCCCGGAGAAACGCCGTTCGAAGCCCTCGCCGGTCTGCTGGCCGGCTTCTTCCATTTCGACTACCACCGGGAGTGGCGGGAACGGGAGCGCCACCGGACCTTGCTCCGGCTGGGGCTGGCCCTCCTCCGTCACCGGGAGGACCACGGCGCCTGGCCGCACTCGATCCGGGAGATCCTGCCGGAGGGAGTCTCCGCGAAGACCGGGGACCGGACGTTCACCCTCCACATCGACCCGGAGACCGGGCGCCCCTCCATCCACCTGGACCCGCCCGACGAGACGATCCCCCCCCAGGACCGCTTCCCCGTCTTCGAGGTGCCCCCCCGGTGAGCCCCCCGGGGGTTGGAGCCCGGGCGCAGGTCCGGCAACCCCGGGCGGGGCGGTCTCTCCCGGCCCCTACTCGAACGGGTACTCCTCCTGCGTCAGGGGGAGGCTCTCGTCGAAGCTCTTGAGCTTCGCGCAGCGCAGCAGGAAGGCCGCCTCGTTGCCGTAGAGGACGTGCTCGAGGTAGCGGAGGAACTCGTCCTCGCCCAGGCGGGCGTAGTACTTCTCCCAGGCCTTCTGCCCGCTGCAGAGGTGCGCGGCCTTCTCCAGGGCCCGGACCTGCTCCGCGAACTCCTCGCCCCGGCGGCGGTACTCCACCGCCCGGGCCGCGTCCCGGGTCTCCTCGTACTCGGAGAGACGGCCGTACCCGTTGGCGGCCACCGTGCACCCGATGATCCGGGCGAAGAGCATCTGGGGCCGGGCGGCGATCTGGCGCTCCATCCGGACGGGCAGGCGGAGGACGAGGTCCAGGGCCTTCTCGGGCCCGGCCCGCTCGTACTCCCGGGTGCGCAGGAGCGCCCGGTTGGCGAGATCCTTCAGCTCGAAGTAGGGGGCCATGTCCGCGGAGCGGTAGACCGTGAGCCGGGCCTGGATCGCCCCGTAGCCGAGCTTCTCCAGGAACCGCACCGTCCGGCGGGCCCGGGCGAGGGTGTGGAGGGTGGCGTAGGGCCGATCGATCCCCCGCCGGACCTCCTCCACCGCCTTCTCGTCCCGCCCCACCCGGAAGTGGTGGGCGGCGAGCAGGTAGCACCAGGCGGCGTTCTCGAGCTCCTCCTCCTCCGCCTTGGCGAGGGTCTCGAGAAGCTCCTCCCGGTAGCGCTCCACGTTCTCCGCGTAGACCGAGACCAGCCCGGAGAGAAGCACGGGGTCCCCCGGCCAGCGCCGGAGCCCCCGGCGGTAGAGGTCCACGGACACCTCCGGCTGTCCCCCCTCCTCCACGAAGGCGTCCAGGCGCACGATCTCCGCGGAGCCCGTCACGGTGTCCAGGTCGGCGTCCTCGGGGGGAAGGAGCTTCGCGAGGGGGAGCTTGCGCGGGGAGACGGTGGAGGAGAAGGGGGCCACCGCCACCGCCTCCGCGAGGGGACCGGAGTAGCGCGCGCCGCTCCTCAGGAGCCCCGCGATCCTCCGGTTCAACGCCGAGGGGCCCGCCTCCTCGAGGAGGGCGGCGGCCACCGCCTCCCGGCGCTCGGCCTCGAAGGCCCGGAAGAAGTCCTGGTAGAGGCCGGCGCGCGCCGCGGCCACGAACCGCGCCACGGTCACCGGATCGGCGTCCGCCAGCCCCTTGCCGGCCAGCTCGCTGGCCCGGCGGAGCTCGATCGGCGTGGTGGCGGGCCCGGCCTCGCGGGTGAAGGTGTCGAGGGCCTGGCGCTCCCGCTCGTCGAGCCCCGTGAAACTCCGCCGGTAGCGGGCCACGGCCGCGGCGAGGGGATGGTCCCCCACCGCCTCCCCCCCCTCCCCCGGACCCCGCCCGCAGGCGAGGACGAGGAGGAGCCCCGCGGTGAGGAGGCTCGGGGTCCGGGCGGCGATCGATCGGCGGTTCATGCTCTGGTCCCCCGCGGTCCCGGGATTTCCAGCTCTTCTATCGACCCCCGCGGGGAGCCGGTGAAACGGATTCTTCTCCGCGTCCCCCCTCCCGGCCGCTATATCCTCTCCGGTTCCACCCACCCGGAGGATCCCCATGAAGAAGTTCCAGGGCACGGACTTCGTGCACCTCGACGGCCTGCTCACCGAGGAGGAGGTCATGGTCCGGGACAGCCTCCGGGCCTGGGTGGAGGACCGGGTCATCCCCGTGGTGGACCGTCTCTACCAGGAGGACGAGTTCCCCCTGGAATGGAGAACGGAGCTGGCCGAGCTCGGGGTCCTCGGGGCCGGGATCCAGGGCTACGGGGGCGGAGGCCTCTCCAACGTCTGCCGGGGCCTCATGTACCAGGAGCTGGAGCGGGGGGACAGCGGGCTTCGCTCCTTCGCCTCCGTGATGAACGGGCTCGTCATGTACCCCATCGAGCGGTACGGCACCCGGGAGCAGAAGGAGCGCTGGCTGCCCGCCCTCGTCCGGGGAGAGAAGGTGGGCTGCTACGGCCTGACGGAGCCCGACTACGGCTCCAACCCCGGCGGCCTGCTCACCCGGGCGGAGAGGGTGGGGGACGGGTGGCTCCTGAACGGCACCAAGCGCTGGATCACGAACGGGTCCATCTCCGACGTGGCGGTGGTGTGGGCCAGGACGGCCGAGGGCATCCGCGGCTTCCTCGTGGAGACGGACACCGAGGGCTTCTCCGCCCCGCGGATCGAGCAGAAGTGGAGCCTGCGCGCCTCCGTGACTTCCGAGCTGATCCTGGAAGACTGCCTGGTCCCGGAGGACGCCCTCCTCCCGGGAACCGAGGTGGGGCTGGGAGCGGCCCTCTCCTGCCTGAACCAGGCCCGCTACGGGATCGCCTGGGGCGCGGTGGGGGTGATGATGGCCTGCTACGAGGAGGCGCTCGAGTACGTCCTCACCCGCCGCCAGTTCGACGACCGCCCGCTCGCCTCCCACCAGCTCGTCCAGAAGCGCCTCTCCCACATGCTTACGGAGCTCACCAAGGCCCAGCTCCTGGTCCTCCGGATCGGGCGGCTGAAGGACGAGGGCCGGGCCACCCACGCCCACATCTCCATGGCCAAGCGGAACAACTGCTACCACGCCCTGGACATCGCGCGCACCGCGCGCGACATGCTCGGGGCCTCGGGAATCACGCACGAGTACCAGTGCGGGCGCCACATGCTGAACATGGAGTCGGTGATCACCTACGAGGGGGCCCACGACGTCCACCACCTGATCCTGGGCCACGAGATCACCGGCATCCCGGCCTACCGCCCACCCCGCGAATAAGCGTGCGCGAAGGCGCCGCGTCCCTACCCTTTTAGGCGATCCACGGACCAGCCGAGGGAGGGCACCACGTGAGCCAGCACACCATCGTGACCATGCCGGGCGACGGAATCGGGAAGATCGTCCTGCCGGAGGCGCTCCGGGTTCTCGACGAGGTGGGTTTCCGGGCGGAGTACGTCCACGCCGACATCGGCTGGGAGTTCTGGTGCCGGGAGGGGAACGCCCTCCCCCGGCGCACGCTCGATCTCCTCACCGAGCACCGGGTCGGCCTCTTCGGGGCCATCACCAGCAAGCCCAAGGAGGAGGCCGCGGCGGAGCTGGCCCCGGAACTCCGGGGGAAGGGCCACGTCTACTACAGTCCCATCGTGGGGCTCCGGCAGCACTTCGATCTCCAGCTCTGCATCCGGCCCTGCCGCACCTTTCCGGGGAACCCCCTGAACTTCATCCGGCGCCGGGGCGAGGGCTTCGAGGAGCCGGAGGTGGACGTGGTGATCTTCCGGCAGAACACCCAGGGCCTCTACTCCGGGGTGGAGTGGACGAACCCCCCGGACGAGGTGCGGCGCGCCCTGGAGACCCACCCCAAGATGGCCGCTTACCGGGACGTCCCCTCGGAGGACCTCGCCGTTTCCTGCCGGATCTTCACCCGGGACGCCTGCCTGACGATCTGCCGGGCGGCCTTCGAGTACGCGGAGAAGCACGGCTACCGCTCCGTCACCATCTGCGAGAAGCCGAACGTCATCCGGGAGACCTCCGGGATGATGGGGGCCGCGGCCCGCGAGGTGAAGGCCGACCACCCCGACATCGACCTCTGGTTCACGAACATCGACGCCCAGATGATGTGGCTCACCAAGAACCCGGAGGACTACGGGGTGATGGTGGCCGGGAACATGTTCGGCGACATCATCTCCGACGGGTTCGCGGGCCTGACGGGGGGACTCGGCTTCGCCTGCAGCGCCAACGTGGGCCGGGACTGCGCGGTGTTCGAGCCCACCCACGGCTCCGCGCCGAAGTACGCCTCCTACGCCACCTCCATCGTGAATCCCATCGCCATGATCCTCTCCGCGTGCCTGATGCTGGACCACCTGGACGAGTCGGACAAGGCGGCGGCCGTCCGGAAGGCCATCGCGGAGGTCATCGCGGAGGGGAAGGTCCGGACCTACGACATGATGAAGATGACGGGGCGCCCCGACGTCCTGGAGCGGGGGGCGGCCTCCACGAAGCAGATGACGGACGCCATCATCGAGAGGCTCTGATGATCACCCAGGAAGACATCCGGGCGCTCTTCTCCGCCCAGCTCGAGAAGATCGGGGACGAGGAGCTCCGCGAGAAGGTGGTCCGCACCTTCACCACCGCCTGCCTCCTCGGGGGCTGGGAGACCGCGGACGAGATCCGGGACATGCCCTTCACCCTCCTCACCGACTGCCACGGGATCGGCTTCGTGGCGCACACCATCGCGGTGACCGAGGGGGCCCTGGCGCTGGCCCGGGCCCAGATCGAGGCCTGCGAGGCGCTGCCCTACGCCATCGACCTGGACCGTCTCGTGGCGGGGGGGCTGCTCCACGACGTGGGCAAGCTCCTCGAGATCGAGAAGGACGGCGAGGGCGGCTACCGGAAGAGCCGGTCCGGCCGGTGCCTCCGGCACCCCATCTCGGGGGCGATCCTGGCCGCGGACGGGGGTCTCCCGGACGAGGTGGTGAACACCATCGCCTGCCACTCGAAGGAAGGGGAGGGCCGGCCCCAGGTGGTGGAGACGGTGTTCATCCACCAGGCGGACTTCGCCACCTTCAACCCCCTGGTCATGCTCGACGGCGGCCGGCTCATCCCGTGAGGCGCTGATGGGCGAGACGATCCTCGAGAAGATCCTTTCCTCCCACGCCGGGCGCCGGGTGCGGCCCGGCGACATCGCCGACCTGGAGATCGACGCCCGGATCGCCCGCGACTTCGGCGGCGCGAACGTGGTGAAGAACCTCCGCGACCACGGCCTCTCCGTGGCCGATCCGGAGCGGACCTTCTTCACCTTCGACTGCAACCCCACGGGGTCGGACCAGCGGTACGCCACGAACCAGCAGCTCTGCCGGGTGTTCGCGCGGGAGACGGGCGTCCGCGTCTACGACATCGACCGGGGCATCGGCACCCACCTGGCGATCGACGAGGGGCTGGCCTGGCCCGGGTCCACCCTCGTCTCCACCGACTCCCACGCGAACATCCTGGGGGCGATCGGCGCCTTCGGCCAGGGCATGGGCGACGTGGACGTGGCCCACGCCTTCGCCCACGGCCGGGGGTGGTTCCGGGTGCCCCCCACCGTGAAGATCGTGATCCGGGGGACGCCTTCCCCGGCCGCGGGTCCCAAGGACCTGGTGCTCCACCTCTGCCGCACCCTCGGCGCCTCGGGACTCCTCGGGTTCGCGGCGGAGATCACGGGGGAGGCGGTGGACTCCCTGGGTCTCGACGGGAGGATCACCGTGGCCTCCATGGCCACGGAGATGGGAGGGATCATCGCCCTCTTCCCCCCCAACGCCGAGGTGCTCGACCACTGCCGGGCCGCCGCGGGCCGGGAGATCGAGCCCGTCCTCGCCGACCCGGACGCCGAGTACGCGAGGGTCCTGGAGATCGACGTGGACGGCCTGCCCCCCCTCGCGGCCCGGCCCGGCCGTCCCGACGACGGGGTGGAGGTCTCCGCGGTGGCGGGGACGAAGATCGGCTCGGCCTTCATCGGCTCCTGCACGAACGGCCGCCTCTCCGACCTCCACGCCGCGGCGGAGATCCTCCGGGGGCGGAAGGTCGCCCCGGGCGTCGTCCTGAAGGTGGTCCCCTCCACGGACCGCATCTGGCGCACCCTCCTCGCCGACGGGACCCTGGCGGTGCTGAAAGAGGCGGGCGCCCTGGTGGGGAACGCGGGCTGCGCGGGGTGCGCGGCGGGCCAGATCGGCCAGAACGGGCCGGGCGAGGTCACGGTGAGCACCGGGAACCGGAACTACCCCGGGAAGCAGGGCCGGGGCGAGGTGTACCTGGTGTCCCCCGCCACGGCCGCGGCCTCCGCGGCGGCGGGGGTGATCACCACCCCGGACGCGATCCCCGCCGAACCCGTCCCCTTCCCCGCGGGGAAGGCGGGACCGGGCGCACCTTCGGCCGGCGGCGGGCCGCGGGAGAGGGAGGACCGCCCCACCGTCCTCCGGGGCCGGGTGTGGGTGGTGGACCGGGACGACATCGACACCGACATGATCTACCACAACCGCCACCTGGCGGTCACCGACCCCGCGGAGATGGGCCGGTACGCCTTCGGGAATCTCGAGGGCTTCACGGACTTCGCGGAGAAGGTCCGGCCCGGCGACATCGTGGTGGCGGGCGCCAACTTCGGCTGCGGCTCCTCCCGCCAGCAGGCGGTGGACTGCTTCCGGAGCCTCGGGGTGGCGGCGATCGTGGCCCGGTCCTTCGGCGCGATCTACGAGCGGAACGCCGTCAACTCCGGGTTCCCCGTGGTCGTCGCCGACCTCCTCGGGGAGGGGCTCGAGAACGGGGACGAGATCGAGGTGGACCTCGCGGCGGGGCGC
>JAOZQC010000136.1:0-417 GCA_029932425.1 Planctomycetota bacterium
GGAACTCCACCCGGGCTCGGCCGGTGCCGGGTGGGGGCGGGAGTCCGGCGGGGGCCCGGTCCTCCCAGGTCCCCCGCGAGGAGGTCTCCTCCCCGTGGGGGACGGGGATCTCCCGTCCCGAGGCATCCACCCGGGAGACCCGGACGACTTCGAACGGGACCCGCCGGGAGCCCAGGCCTCGGCGCCCGGTCTCCTCGATCCCCCGGATGATCTCCCGCGCCCTTTCCCGGAGGGGGCCCAGGAGGAGCAGCTCGATACCGAACTGGACGCCCTTCTCCACCCGGCGGGTGCCGCCGGTGCGGACGCGGATCACCAGTGGGCGCGTCCGGAAGGGCCGGGCCTTCCGCCCGCCCTCGCCGGCGGCTCGCCCTTGGTGCGATACGGTGCATCGTTCTTGTCTCAGAGTTTGGCGATCAG